>CAYOIS010000022.1:6955-18069 GCA_964404055.1 uncultured Anaerolineae bacterium
AAAGAACTTGGGAACGCCTTCGTCAGGCCTAAAGCTGCTTGAAATCATTCGCTTTGGGCCTTTGGCTTTTTCAGCTACAAGAGATGAGAGGCTGCAGCCCATCTTTTATAACCATTCCTGCGACTTCAGCCCTTAGGGAAGGGGGTTCCTTTGGCCACAAGCTCCGATAAGATTGCCTTTAGTTGGTAGGCATCCCCGGTTATGCGCCGGACAGTGCACCCTTTGCTCCTAAGTAGCTCCTCTTCCTGAAGGCTAACCCGGTCATAATCTCCAATGATGGTAACGTTGGCAGCGTTGGAAGCTTCCTCCAGGCTGAAACCTACCACTGGCCCAAAATGCATTATGTATTCCGAAGCCAGGAAGATATCCACTTGCGATTCGGGCCTTTCGGGCGGGCCGAATAGGAGGTAGTGGTATATAGGCTTGCTTTTCTCCTCCAGCACAAGCCTTAAAGTTATCGTTTCAAGGCCATCTAGCTCTATATCTTCCACTTTAAGGTCAGTTCCAGGTAAGGTTAAGGTGTAAACCCCTGCTGGAAGTTTTTCAAAGGCGAACCGTTCGTCCTCCCCGATGATTTTGGCGCTTACTACTTCCCCTTGCCTCAAGAGGAGGATGGTCTTGCCTGCTCCACCCACTACTTCCCCCTTTATCGCACTCCTCCCCTCTTCCTTGACCGCTTTCTGGAACACTACCAGGAAAGAGTGGTGGAAGCGGGTGTTACCTGGTCCCTCATCTGGGTGGTCGTTGTGTATTCCGACGACTTTATCGCTAGGGAGGCCTAAAGCTTCCACCGAACACAGTTGGCCTGGCCAGAGGGGGAAATTGGTTCCAGGTTCGCTCAGGGGCTTATCTACCGTAACAACTTGGCTTCCACCAGGCCATGAGACCTTGGCTTGTGCTCCGTAGGCCCTTCTTCCTTCCTCATCCAGGATGTCAATGTAGAGCAAACTTCGGCCCTGGTTTTCCTGGGGCGTAAGGTGGTGGATTTTGATTGCCATCCAATAGCTCTGGCCCGCCTCTACTTTGGCCGGTTCCACTCCAACTCCGTAAGCTAAAGCATCGTTCTCCCTTTCAGGCATCGTTTACCTCCTTCAAAGGCCAAGGGCTCGGGCGATGGCGTAACTGTCGCCTGGGATGCGGCGAACATCGCAGCCGGCTTCTTTTAAAGCTTGCTCCTTTTCCGGCCCTATTACTCTTTCATCCCCCACTATTATTACCTCCTGAGCTTGGGAAGCATCCTTGAGCGAGAATACCGCGGGGGTTCGTGTTGCCATCATGTAGCGCAGAGCCACTAAGAAATTGGCCTGCACTATCGGCTCTTCCACCGCTCCAAAGTACAGGCAACGGCTGAGGGGCTTGCGCGGCTTCACCGCTGGGATTACTATGTCCACTTGATACGAGCTTTCTCCGTCCACTTCAATGCCGCTCTTCACCAAGCCGAACCCCTCTGCCTTTATGTCATAAACTCCGGCCTTGATGAAAAGAAACTGATAAGAGCCATCGGCCTCGGTGGTAAATTCGGCGATGGGGTTTCCTTCCCGGAGCAAGGTGAGCTTTAGGCTGGCCAAAGGTTTGCCTAAATCGTCAAGAGCTTTGCCTCTTATTGAACTGAAGGGGCCTTCCAGGGAGAGGTCTGGCAGAGTAAAAGCGGATAGGCCATCAGTTTCTACTTCACCTATTTCCCTCTCCCCTACCACAATCCGATATTTGCCCCGAGGCAAGTTTTCAAAGCGAAAAGCGCTCCCCTCATAGGAAGGCAAAGGGGTGGCCTTGGTTTCCACTTTCCACCCGAATTCTTCCGATACCAGGGTCAAAATTGCTCCCTCTTCAAGACCTAAAACTTTGCCCTGGACAGTGCTTTTGAATGGCATAAGCAGGAAGAAAATCTCCTCGTCTTCTATCTTAATCCCAGAGGCGATAACGCCAAGGTCCTCTAGCTCCAGAGAATACTCTCCTGGGGACAAGCCTGGGAAGGCAAAGCGGCTTTCTTCATCCAACTCGGCCACTTGGGAGAAGCCGGGCGCTTTCAGGATAACCCTGCGGCCCTTAGGCAAGCCCGCCAGCTCACCCTTGACCATAGCTCCCCTGGGTTGGCCAACGGGGAGGAGTTGGAAATTGACCTCATAGGTTACAGGAGAGCCTGGCTCCCTACCGGGCACGTAGGCGGTATTGAGCCCCTCGGCCACATCGCTATCCCAATCACCTTGAACTATTAGGAGCTGATATTCCCCCGGCGTGTGAAGGAACTCGTAGTATCCCGGAGGCTTGCCCACTACTTGGCCTGTCACTTTAACCGGGAAGGAAGTGCCTGGCGGTGCTCCAGTCCAGGTCATCATCACTTTTATCCCCGAAATTGGGACTCCCTTTTCATCCAGGACTTGACCGTAGAAGAGGCGTCGGTTCTGAGTTTCTTCAGGTGGGAGGAGCCTTTTGGTGATGACTTTGTAGCGGTAGCCGGGAGGAGAAGGTAGCGTTATATCAAACCTCTCCTCTTTCCACCCATCCAAAGCTATGGAATGAATGGTCAGAGGACCAGCTTTCAGCGTATAGATTCCCTCGCTCAAGCCTTGGAAGGAATAATCTCCGGAGGATGTAGTGCGCATTTTGGCCAGCGGCTTGCCTTCTTTTAATAGGACTATTTCCACATCAGCTTGGGGTTTCCCTCTGTCATCCACAACCCTGCCAACTAATGCTCCTTTCACTCCAACTTCAAGAGGTGCCAGGTCCAGGATTTTGCTTTCCCCTTCGGCCAGCTCCACTCCAAGGGCGATGGCTCCTAACTTCTCCAGGACTAAATCGTATTCTCCCGCTGGGATGTTTGAGAACTTGAAGAACCCGGTTACATCGGTGTAGACCAAAGCTATCCTTGTCCCCTTTTGATAGAGGGCAACGGGTATGGCGGCGAGGTTTCTCCCCTCTTTATCCCTCACGAATCCAGCGATAGCTCCTGTTCCGGAACCAATCCTGGCAATGCTTGGCATGGCCTTTACCGCATCTACAGCTGGAAGGCGGCCTGAAAGACCGAAACGCTCGTTCCACCAATCGGTGTACCAGGCTTGGGTCTCCCAAGTTGGGTTAAAGTGGCCGATTTTGTAATTGGCAATTAGCCAGTGACACATTGCAAAGTAGTAGGGTGGAGCCTGGCGCTGCATGAAATCGTTTATAGCTACGACCATGTCCCGGTGGAGGGCTGGGGTCACGCGCGGGTAACGCCGGTCATCACGCCAACCAACGACCGGTCCACCTTCAGTGGAAATGATGGGGATGGAGTGGCCGCAGGCTCGCACGATTAGGGCATTGGCTTGCTCAAAGGCCAGGAAGCACGAAGGGTCATCCATGACCGTAGCTCCGGGGTTCTTGTCCTTGGCTCGCCACTCGTTAATCCATTCCAGAGGCTGATTATCCCACACCCAATCCACTGGCCCGTAGCTAAGGTATTCCTCCAGGGTCAAGGGCTTGCCTTCCTGGTTCACGGGGTCGTATGGGTAATCAATCGGGTGGTTGAGGGTGTAGTTGTGGATGGCGGCCCAGACTCCGGAATCAAAGAGGTCGGGCCGGCGCTTGGCGATTTCGGAGAATATGTCGGCCTTCTCTCCGACTGAGACAGCTGGTATTGCTGGGAGGCCTCCGAGCGAAAGGATTATATCGGCATCAATGATGAGGTTTTCGGCTACGATTTCCAGCCAATTGGGAGGCATGTAACCGTCTTGCCATTCACAGGGGAGGTTGGGCTCATTGTTGGTCTCAAAGTAGCGGACACCTAAGGCTACCAGCTTCTTAACCGTTTCTATTTCCCTTCCGCCGATGTGACCGGGGTTGGGCTGGTGGCGGTATAGGCGGACCACAGGCATGATGCCTTCTCTGAGGAGTGCTTCACACAGCTTCAGGGATGACCCCCCTCCGTCGTCCAGGAGCTTAACCCACTTGATGTTCATCTCCTTTAGCTCGTTTATCCAGAAGCGGAGGGCTTCCCCTTCGGGGTGGTAAGGGCTTGCTGACCAGTGTATCCCCCTACCGTTATCCTGGGGGGGACGCGGGAAATCTTTAAGTTCCATTTTCCCTCCTTACTTAAGCCGCCCCTTTTTCTTCAGCGTAGGTGCGGAAAAGCTCCAAAAGCTTCTGGTAAAGGTCTGGCGGTAGGGATTCAATCCCTTTTTGGCGGATATGATTTTTCAAAGTTTTAGCTGTTAGGACTGGGGCAAGCGGGGAGCGAAGTTCAAGGCGGGCGGCGGGGTTAGTGAAAAGTATTACCTCCTTTATCTCAACTTGAGAATCTTCAGGAAGCCTTTTGCTGAGGAATTTGCGGAGTTTTTCAGCTTCCCAGGCGACTTCAGCTGTAGGGTTACCAAGGCTCTCTTCGTAAAATATACGCAGTAGATAAACCCAGCGGAACTTTCGGCGCCACCTGTTCCCTTCGCAGAGTATATCCCCATCGTGAGGCTTAGGTCTAATCACAAATAAGCCTGTTGGGCCGAGAACAACATGCTCAGCGGGGAGCACATAACTGAAGAGCCAGAAGCGGTCATCCAACCCCTTTAAAGCTTTAGCGATTATTTCATCATTGCGGGGCCTTTTTACCCAGCGGTTCAAGTTGTAATTGCCTATGTTGGAGGCTATAAGCCCGGCCAGGAGGCAGAGTAGGGAGAGGTGGAAATATTTGGGGAAGAAGCTGAAGCCTAATCCGGCAAGGAGGATTGCTAATCCTGTGAAGCTGGCTATTTTACCCAGCCGCCCCCTTGAAGCCACAAGCTTCTCGTTAATCACTACCTTCATGGTCCTCCCCCTTGGCTTTTATTGCAGTATAGCCTAAAAGCCCTTTGAAGTCAAAGAATTAGAATCTGGCGCAGCTCATTTTTTGCCCTTCACCCCTTTTGTGCTAAAATTTGGCCCAAAATCAGCAGAAGGAGGAGGCGTATGAAGACCGAGACGTTCCGTGGCCGCGATTTTATATGCCTTTTGGATTGGACAAGAGAAGAGATAGAGACTATCCTTGATGTAGCCCTTGACCTCAAGAGGCGGTTCGTAATGGGCGAGCCGCACGACCATATCCTTCGGGGTAAGACCCTCTTCATGATTTTCTACAACCGCTCCCTTAGGACACGCAATTCCTTTGAAGCTGGCATGACTCAGCTTGGTGGGCATGCTCACTACCTTGAGCCTGAACAAATCTATACCCCAGCCCTCCCCGGAAAAGAAGTGGCTTACACAACCGAAAGGGTCTCCGATGTGGCCAGGGTTCTCTCCCGCATGGGGCATGGCATTTCTATCCGCTGCTACGGAGAGCCCGTTGATTGGGTATATGGTGCAGCTCATGAGTTGATTCGCAACTTCGCTTACTGGGCTGATATCCCAGTCCTCAATATGGAATGTGATAAATGCCATCCATTCCAGGCCCTTGCTGATATACTGACGGTGAAGGAGAAATTCGGAGGTTTTTCCGGGGTCAAGTTCGTCATGAGCTGGGCTTATTCCCCAAGCATCCACAAGCCGAGGGCAGTGCCCCAGTCGGCAATAATTGCCGCTACCATGATGGGCATGGATGTAGTCCTGGCTCACCCTGAGGGCTTTGAGCTTGACCCTGAAGTGATTAAAGCCTGCGAGGAAAACGTCAAGCGCTACGGTGGGTCCTTCCAGATTGTCCACGACATGAAGGAGGCCTTCCGCGGGGCTCATGTCGTTTACCCCAAGTCCTGGGCAGCAGTGCCTATCTTCAAGCCGCCAGTTGGGGAAGATAGCCCCCAGAAAGCCAAGGAGCTTTTTGAGGCCAATAAGCACTGGATTTGCGATGCCGAAAAGATGAAGTTGGCCCATCCTGAAGCTATCTACATGCACTGCTTGCCCTGCGACCGAGGGTTTGAAGTCACTGACGAGGTCATTGACAAGACCGAAGGCCCCGGCTGGCGCTCCGTTGTGTTTGACCAAGCCGAAAACCGGCTCCATGTCCAGAAAGCGGTCATGGCTATGGTGATGCGCTAAAGCAAGACGGGGGTGGGGGCTAAGCCTCCACCCCCTAATCCCCCTGCGAGGGGGTTAAAAGGGGACAAGTTTCCATTGTAAGCTGCCACGATAGGGACCAAAGACACTGGCGAACTATCTGCTAACAGGGATAGGGAATTCCCCACAACCCCTGCAAGGGGTGAGGGATGTGTCCTCAACGGAGGATAAATAATGCCAAAAGTTGACCTTTTAATCTTGGCCTCCCAAATAGCTACCCCTTCACAACCAGGCCCGGCTAAAAGGGAAAAGATGGGTGAAATCCTCGTGATTGAAGATGGGGCCATAGCCGTTGACGATGGCCTCATCGTAGACCTCGGCCCCCAGAAGGAAATCCTGGGGAAATATACGGCTCGCGAAACCCTGAATTTTACCAGTTGCACTGCCACTCCAGGCATGGTGGACCCCCACACCCACTTGGTTTTCGCTGGAGATAGGGTGGAAGAATTTGAGCTTAGGCTGAAAGGAGCTACTTACCTTGAAATTATGGCTGCTGGCGGAGGAATCATGTCCACCGTCCGAAAGACCAGGCAGGCAACATTTGAATCACTCCTGGAGCAAGCCCGCAAGCGCCTCCTCTCTTTCCTCGCTTTTGGCACCACTACCGTGGAAATCAAAACCGGTTATGGCTTGGAAACTGCAGCCGAACTCAAGCTTATGGATGTAATTCTGGCCTTGAAAGAAGAAGGGCCATTGGACGTTGTCCCTACTTTCCTCGGTGCCCACGCTTTCCCTGAGGAGTTCAGGGGAAGGCCTGAAGAGTATGTGGAATTGCTCACCGAGGAAATGCTTCCAGCCCTCGCCCGTTGGGCAGATGAGAAAGGGATTGAAAGGGAGAAAATTTTCTGCGACGTCTTTTGCGATGAAGGGGCTTTTGACTTAGAGCAATCGGCCAGAGTGCTTAGGAAGGCCAAGGAGCTTGGGTTTTCCCTCAAAATCCATAGCGATGAGTTCAAATCCCTTGGGGCGACCAGCCTGGCTGTAGAGCTTGGGGCCACTTCCGCCGATCACTTAGCGGTCACCCCTCCCCAGGAGGCCTTAAAACTTGCTTCCTCCGACACCGTCGGCGTCATCCTCCCAGGGACTTCCTTCGGGCTTGGGCAATTGCATTTTGCCGATGGGAAAGGGCTAATAGAGAAAGGGGTAGCATTGGCCTTGGGAACTGATTTTAACCCAGGAACATGCTGGTGCGAGTCAATGCCATTCATGATGGCTTTGGCCTGCCGCTATTGTGGCCTTTACCCTTCGCAGGCTTTAACTGCTTCCACCCTCAATGCCGCCTTTGCCTTGAAGCTTGGGGATAAAATCGGCTCCTTAGAGAAAGGCAAGCAAGCCGATATCGCCATATGGGAAATCCCAGACTACCGTCACCTCACTTATCGCTTTGGGACTATAAAGGCCAAGGCGGTCATTAAAAGGGGCAAAGTGGTCTACCCGGTTTATCCAAATAGTACCCGAGCCCACGCTTGCTCTTAATCCAGATAGGTTTTGAGGGCTCGGGCTCAATTTTCCTTCTGAGCCTGAAGATGTAATGGCGGATTAGCTCTGGGGTATAATCTGGCGAAAGGAGGTCAGCAATCTTGCGAGGGCTGAGGATTTGGCGAGGATGACGGGCAAGGCATTCCAGGACAGCGAACTCTTTAGAGCTAAGCTTGATAAGGCGGCCGCCCAGGAAGAGCTCTCGGGTGGAAAAGTTAATGAAAAGGAAGCCATCGGTGTAAATTTCAGCTTTGGGAGAAGGGTTGACAAGTGCTGTACGCCGCAGGAGAGCCTTGGCCCTCGCAACCACTTCCCTTGGGGAGGCCGACTTGAAAACAGCATCGTCGGCTAAAAGCTCCAAAGCCTTTATCCTATCCTCGACCTTGCCATGTTCCACTAAGGAGATGACCCGAACGGGGGCAATTTCTCTTATCTGCCTTATGAATTCCCACCTTTCCGGCTCTTCATCCCAAGGTGGCAATTCCACTATCACCAATTGGGGTTTCCAATTCCAAAAAAGGGGGGCTGCCTGGGCAAAGCTCTTAGCAAGTTTCACTGAAAAATGGTTAGAGGCCAGGAGCTCGCCTATGGAGGTTATGAGCTTCTCATCTATTCCTACAAGCAAGACTTTCATGGCCTTTTGCCTCTCAAGCAAAACGAGCGGAGGGAAGCAACCTTGAAGCGGATTGTCCCTGCGTTCCTTTTCCCTATCCTTATAACCCTATGGCTCATAGCTTTTTCCCCTTCCCAGGACAAGGCTTCTTGGAAGGGCTCTGTCCTTCACCCTACTTTTACCCCCACCCCTTCCCCAACTTCTACGTTTACCCCTACTCCGACCCCTACTTTGACTCCAACTCCTTCTCCAACCCCAACTCCGACTTTGACACCCACTCCTACCCCAGCCCCTACCCCCGATGGAATCCGAAGGGAAGCAATAGTGCCGATATTGCTTTACCATTACATTTCCCCGCCTCCTCCTGGAGCAAACCTGGTCCGCCAGGAAATAAGCCTTTCACCTCAGCAGTTTGAGGAACATTTGAGGTATTTCAAGTCCCAAAACTACACCACCATAACCTTGAGGGACCTCGTCTACCATTTGACGATTGGGAAGCCTTTGCCTCCCAAGCCTTTAATCATCACCTTTGACGACGGGTACGAGGACAACTACCAGAATGCTTTCCCTTTGCTCCGGAAATATGGCTTTGTGGCCACTTTCTTCGTGATTACCGATTTCATTGATGAAGGAAGGCCAGGTTACATGACCTGGGAGCAAATTGAAGAGATGGCCAGGGCTGGGATGGAGATTGGTTCTCACAGCCGCAATCATTCATCTTTGAAAGGCAAGCCCTTGGACTACTTGGTTTGGCAAATCCTGGGCTCCAGGCAGACTTTGGAAGCTCATGGGATTGAGCCAAGGTTCTTTTCCTACCCGTTTGGTTTTTACGATGATGAAGTTGTAAAAGTGCTAAAATCTGCCCACTTCTGGGGCGCTGTAACGACTGAACCCGGCATCGTTCAATCGTCCGATGGCCTCTTTGCCCTCAAACGCATAAGAGTTAATGGCCGGGAGAGCTTGGAAATTTTAATCGCCAAGCTCAAAGCTTACGGGCTAAAGCAATGATGGAAGTTCCAAAAGGCAAACTGAATGGCTTTATCAGCCAAGCCTCTAATTCCCCGATGCGTGATAAGATGGCGTTGACCAAAGGCGGAGCTGGTTCCATTTCCACTTGGTATGCTTCTTCGTCAAAGTGAGGCGAAGCCAGCTTCGGCCGCAGGCCAAGTTTTTCCCTTACAAGGATTAAAGGCGCAGCTAAGGGGAAGATGAAGAAGTTGTTGTAGGTGATTTTAAGGACACTGAAGCCTGCCTTTTGGAGAAGCTCCCTCAAAGTTCTGGCATTGTAGCGACGCCGGTGACGGTTAAGCTCATCGTTGTAGCTCCAAAGCCACTGAAATGCCGGAGCAGTAATGATTATGAAACCGCCAGGGGTGCATACTCTATAGCATTCCTCAAGAACCAGCAAGTCATCATCGCAATGCTCAAGAACATCCAACAAAGCGATTAGGTGAAAGGTTGCAGAGGGGAAGGGGAGAGCCTCTGCTCGGCCCAAGGGAGCGATGTAACCCCTTTCCTTGGCGACTAAAAGGGGCTTTAGGTTGTTATCAACCCCTATTACTCGGCCGTAGCGGGCTAAATGGTGGAACATATTTCCAGCTCCGCTCCCAACATCCAATACAAGCCCACCCCTTTTTTCAATTACCGGGTCAAGTACCGCAAGTATAGCTCTGGTCCGGCTGGCAAACCACCAGTGCTTGTCTTCCTCTAAGAGCACCTCCATGGCAAGACCCCTATCGGAAAATGCGGTCAAATTTCTCCTGGATTCCCGAGGGCACTTCCCATGCCCCCTCGGGGCAAAGTTCTACGCAACAGTAACAGGTTATGCACCGCCCTTCATCCACGACGGGGTAGGGGTTAAGAGTTATAGCTTGGGCTGGGCAATTGACGGCACAATCCCCGCACTGTAGACATAACTCCTCCCTTAATACTGGCCGGACTTGTCCTATAGACATAAGAAGCATTGCTTGCTCCTCAGGAGAAGCAGCGAAGGTTGTGGGAAGCTTGAAATCAGGGATTACCGAAAAGCTTCCTTCAATCTCTATCCCCTCAATCTGTCCAAGGCCTCTGGAAGCAGCCTCTACCAGATGGTGGACTTTCGTTGGGTCAACGCCCATCATCCCGCAAGCCACTGCGTCCACTGCTACACCGTCTTTACCAGCTAAGATTTTGCCCAAAGGCCTGACTTGGCCGTGAGTGGGGCCATTGCCTTCCATCACCCTTAAAGCGTCCATTACTACAAAATCTGGAGGGCGAAGGGCGTAAATGTCAGCTAAAAGGGCAGCAAACCGCCGTCGGCTGGGAGCTGCCATGTGAAGGCGAGCCTTGGCTGTTCCCGCTACGTAGCCGTAAAGGTTCTTGACCGCGCCGGTAATAGTGGTGAAAACGTGCGTTTTCATGACCGGGACGTCAATGAGGACATCGGCATCTAGAACGGCCTTGGATATGGGGGCTTTTACTCCTGGTGAAGGCAGGAAGACTTCGGTGACCTTTTCCGAAAGTCTCACGAAGCAGCCATGGCTTGCTTCAACCAATCCCGCTTTTTGGGCCGTAGCTTTGGAATCTTTTTCCACTCCGCCGGGATTATCCCCCACCATAACTTTGGCTGCGCCTCGCTTTAGGCATTCTTTAACCAAAGCTGAAACCACTGCCGGGTGTGTTGTAGCCCCATACTCAGGGGGCAGACCAGCTACTATGTTCGGCTTTATGAGCACGCTTTTGCCCCCAACATCCACTCTGAAGTCGTCAAAAATTTTGGTGATTACCTTTTCCACTTCAGGGACATCGGCCTCATATATCTTTACCAAGCTCATTTTCCCTCCTAAAAGCCAGAGGCTAACCAAAAGGGCGCATCCCCAAATTAAAAAACAAAACAGCGATAACAACCCTCACGTTACATGCAACCGGCGTGAAGAGGGACATAAATTCATCGGCCTTTGCCTTAAGTTAAGGATAAGGGGGCGGGTTCACCCTCCCGCCCCCTTCACCTCTATTTACTCCCCTATGGCCAAAGCTGAAAGCATTAGGT
>CAYOIS010000023.1:0-14152 GCA_964404055.1 uncultured Anaerolineae bacterium
GTGTCCCCCCGCTTGGCGTGTTATAAACCTGGGTTGACATTACCCTACGCCACTATGTATACTTAGCCTGGGGAGGGAAAGGTGAAAAAGGAAGCTCTCCTTCAAGAGAAGGTTGGAGATAAAGTTCGGTGTCTGACTTGCGAAAGGCGTTGCCTCCTTAAAGAGGGCCAAAAGGGTTGGTGCGGGACAAGGGAAAACACTAACGGCTCTATCTTCACCTTAACCTACGGCATGGTCTCTTCCTTATCCGCTAACCCCATTGAAAAGAAGCCACTTTACCACTTTTACCCAGGAAGCGTAGCATTGACCGCCGGAAGTTTCGGGTGCAATTTTGCCTGCCCTTGGTGCCAGAACTGGGAAATTTCTAAATCGCCACCGGACCCCCTCCACTCCCGCTTCTTCTCTCCAGAAACTTTCGTTCAGGAAACTATCCGACGCCGCTGCCAAGGAACTTCCATAAGCTTCAATGAACCCACCCTATCCCTTGAGTGGTCCATGGATGTTTTCAAGCTGGCACGAGAAAAGGGCCTGTATAACACCTTCGTAACCAACGGCTACATGACCGAAGAGGCCCTAAGGCTCCTCAAGGAAGCAGGCCTTGACGCTATGAACGTGGACATAAAAGGGGGGAAAGAAGCCGTTGAAAAGTTTTGCGGGGCCGATGTGGAAAAGGTCTGGAGGAACTGTCGCTTAGCCAAAGCTTTGGGAATCCACCTGGAAATCACAACGTTAGTCATCCCTTCGGTCAACGATGATGAGGAAACCCTGAGGTCCATAGCTTCCAGGATTTGCCGTGAGCTGGGGCCGGAGACGCCTTGGCATGTCACCGCTTATTACCCTGCTTACCGCTTCCAGGCCCCTCCAACTTCGGTAAAAACTCTGGAGAGGGCGCGCCAAATCGGCTTGGAAGAAGGGTTAATGTTCGTCTACATAGGGAATATCCCTGGCCATCCTGGAGAAAACACTTGGTGCCCTAACTGCGGCTCGCTCTTAATCGGCAGGTTTGGCCTTAGCCTAACTTCTTTCAGGCTTAAAGATGGCCGTTGCCCAAAGTGCGGGATGGAAATTCCGGTCATCGGTAGACCACCAGGCGGATGAAGTATGAGTTCGCAGAGGATTATAATTTTAGGCACTGGGGCTTCTCTCTCCTCCAAGGACAGGGATAATACATCCCTGGCCTTTGATACCCCTACTGGAATACTCCTCATAGATTGTGCCTCCAACCCTTACCGACAGCTCCTATTGGCTGAGCTTGACCCCAACCGCCTCTTTGCAGTATTCCTCACCCACCCTCATCCCGACCACCTTTACGGTTTCCCTTCCTTAGTCCATCACTTCATAATGGCCCGCAGGAGCTCAACCTTAGCAGTCTATGCCAACTTCTCCACCCTCCGGGTAGCTGCCTCCTTACTGAACGCTTTCGGCCTCAGGGCCGAATTCCTCCGCTTCTTCAAAGTCCCCGAAGAGAGGAACTACACCCTTTTAGAAGCCGAAGATTTCTCCTTAATAACCACTCCTGTCCGCCACGTCGTCCCAACCCTTGCTCTCCGAATCAATTCCAAGCTCAATTCATCTTCTTTCGTTTACTCCTCCGATACAGGGCCGTGTCCAGAGCTTGTAGCTTTGGCCAAAGAGGCCGATATCCTGGTGCACGAGTGTTCGGTTTCAAGGCCATCCCAAGGGCATACCACCCCTGCTCAAGCAGCCCAGCTCGCCGAAAGCTGCGGGGTTAAAAAGCTTATCCTCTTGCACTTCTGGCCTACTATGGATTTTGAGAAAGTTTACGAAGAAGCTTCTCAGCATTTCAAGGGCGAAATCCTCTTAGCCCATGATTTCTTGGAGGTGGAGCTGTGAGCGCTTACCCTGTTGACCTTCATACCCACACCAATTTTTCCGATGGCGACCTTAGGCCCAGCGAGCTGATTCAGGAGGCGAAAGCGGCAGGACTAATCGCTTTAGGCGTAACAGACCACGATAATGTCAACGGGATAGAGGAAGCTTTGGAAGAAGGCAAAGCCTTAGGGATTGAGGTGGTGGCGGGGGTGGAGATAAGCGTGGAAGGAACTTCAGAAAAGCGAGAGCTCCATATCTTGGGCTATTTCATCAACCATCGGGATGAAGGGCTGCGCTCCTTGCTTCAGGCGGCAATAAAAGCTCGGGAGGAGCAGAAAATACGGCAGATAAGGCTTCTCCAAAGCTTCGGCCTTAAGATAGAGGTAGAAGAAGTTTTCGCTCGCACCAAGGGGGTTCCAGGGAGGCACCACATAGCCAAAGTCCTTCTGGAGCGAAACCCTGAGCGGTTCCAAAGCATCCAGCAAATCTTTGATGAATACCTCTCCCGAAAGGGCAAGGCTTATGTTCGCCGGGAATGGTATCTTTCAGTAAGCGATGCAATTGAAGCCATAAAGAAAGCCGGAGGGGTGGCCATCCTGGCTCATCCGGGCGTTTACAAGCACCCAAACGAGGCCGAAAGTTGGCTTTCGGAGATGAAAGAACAAGGCTTGGATGGTCTTGAGGTCTGTTATGCTTATGATAAAAACCGCCCTTACAAAGGAGCTTCTCCAGATTTTGTGGAAGAGCTCATTTCAGGCTACTCATCTTTAGCCAATGGGCTCGGCTTCTTGAAAACGGGTGGCTCCGATTTCCACAGCAACGGTAGAGGGGGAGCGCTTGGGGAGAAAGGCCTCACTATTGATGAGTTTGAGAACCTGAAAAAGCTTTGGGGAGGTAAAGCATGAGAAAAGTTGAACTGGACGGAGAACATCTCACCGTGGATGATGTGGTGGAAGTGGCCTACAAAGGGCCAGGCGATTGCCTTGTCTCCTTTTCACCTCAGGCAGTGGAAAAGATGCAGCGTAGCCGCAAAATCGTGGAAGATTTGATTGGAAGGGGAGAAGTAGTCTACGGAGTCACTACCGGCTTCGGATACTTCAAGGATAAGTTCATTGAGCCTTCCAAAGCGAAGGAGTTGCAACGCAACCTCGTTTTGAGCCATTCCGTTGGAGTTGGAGATTTCCTTTCGGTTCCGGAAGTTAGGGCTATGATGCTCATAAGGGCTAATTCATTTGCCCGCGGGAATTCGGGGGTTAGGGTGGAATTGGCCGAAATGCTCCTCAAGATGCTTAATGCCGGGGTTCACCCCCTTGTTCCGAGAAAAGGTTCGGTGGGGGCAAGTGGTGACCTTGCCCCGCTGGCGCACATGGCTCTGGTGATGATAGGGCTTGGGGAAGCTTGCTACGAAGGGGAAAAGCTTCCTGGGGCCGAGGCTCTGAGGCGCGCTGGGCTTTGCCCAATCACCCTTGAGGCCAAAGAAGGCCTCGCCCTCACTAATGGCACTTCCCTCATAGCTGCCCTCGCATGCTTGGCTGTCCACCGAGCTTGGAACCTCGTCCTGGCCGCTGATATAGCTGGGGCTATGTCCTTGGAGGCGCTATGGGGTACATTGAAAGCCTTTCACCCTTCCATCCAGCGGGTTCGTCCCTTCCCATCCCAAGCAGAGTGCGCCGCCTTTATCTTGGCACTACTGGAAGGAAGCGATTTTGTCCGCCCCCTCCATTCCCCTTATGTCCAGGACCCATACTCCTTGCGTTGCATTCCCCAGGTCCACGGAGCTATAAGGGGTGTAGTAAGCTACGTAAAAGGTTTAGTGGAAGTGGAGATAAACTCTGCAACCGATAACCCCCTCTTCTTCCCTGGGGAAGATTTGGTGTGCCTTTCCGGCGGGAACTTCCACGGCGAGCCTTTGGCTTTGGCTCTGGATTACTTAGCCATAGCTCTGGCTGACCTTGGGAACATCTCGGAGCGCCGGCTGACGAGGCTTTTGGATGAAAAGGCGAACGGTGGGTTGTTACCACCTTTCCTGACCAAAGAGGGCGGGCTAAACTCCGGCTTCATGCTTTTACAGTACACTGCTGCTGCTCTGGCCTCCGAAAACAAAGTCCTCGCCCACCCAGCCTCGGTGGACAACATCCCTACTTCGGCCAATGTGGAAGACCATGTAAGCATGGGAGCATTGGCAGCCGACAAAGCTTTGAAAGTGGTGGAGAACGTGGAGACAATCGTAGCGATTGAGCTTATGGCTGCTGCCCAGGCGATAGACTTCCGGAGAGAAGCCCTTGGCCCTGACGTTAAAATGGGCCGAGGCACCCAAATTGCCTACAGCCTAATCCGAGAAGAAGTGCCTTTCATCGCCAAGGATGAGCCCCTTTATCCCTACATCCAGAAAGTGCAGAGGTTAGTTAGAGAAGGCATATTAGTGAAAGAAGTGCTTGAGGGAATAGGCCATAGCCTTTAGCCCATATTCCGCACCTAACTGGTATCCAGGTAGCATTTTTCCACACTGGGGCCGAGGAGCAAATCAATCCCTTCAAACATCTGAAGGTGTGGAATGTGGGATATTAGCTCAATCGGCCCGGCTTGCAGGAGGAGAGGGTTATACAGTACTGCCCCGTTAGCAAATCGCTGCGAGAAATTTTGGAGCGCGAGCTGGCCCTTCGTGGGGTGCATTGGAAATAAGCCGAGATAGTTGAACCGAGGCTGTGGTGCGGGCAAAAGAGCGAGGGATTATCTTTTGATGGTCCGGCTTTTCCGCCACTGCCTGGCTGTCTCAGCCTGATACCTGTGGAAATCCACAGTAGACAAGCTCTGTTGTTTCTGGTATACTGGAATTAGCCCACTGGAATATCCGGTGAGCAATTCGGGGCAAGAGGCGTGAAATGCGCAGAATAAAACTTGTGATGTTTGTGTTAATTTTGTTAATAGTGTTTCTGGTGGTAAATCCTACGGTTCGAATCTTCGCTTGGTTTGATAGGAATTATGAAGGATACCTGCCAGGCGCACCTTCAAACGGCCGGCTCGGATATACTCACAGCGGATATGTTCGCGCTTGGACACTGGACATGCGATGGAATACGACGTATTATGTTCGGCGAGATAACAGCCCCCGCATTGATATCACAGCCGATTGTGACAGCGGCACAGGAGCCGATCATCTGCACGTCATAAATTGGTTCTCTAACCTTCCTGGTAAGAGTTTCCAAAGCTGGTCCGATTGTGGAAAATCGTGGATCAAGGAAGAAGGTGAAATTTTCTTTGATAAGTATGGAATCTCAACCAGTGTGACTAACTATGAAGCTGATGTGATCTATGAAAAGAAACTTTCAACTGCCAGCGGAGCAATTGATCACAGTTATCAGCGTAGCAGTGGTCTTGACCCTAAGGTCTGTGGTAGTGGCCCCTGTGGTGACCCTAATCACGATTGGTTAGCCAAGACGGTGTACGTTAATTACAACTATGATCATTTCGAGCCGCCGGAGGCTGGGTGGACAGGCATATTAGGATCAAAAGCTTATGCCTCTGGGCTGCTTATCTCAAAGGAACAGGATATGCTGATCCTTCAATTCCCTGGCGCGCCTTTCATTGTGCAAGTGGCTAAAGATGGTGAGCATATTCGTGCTTATCTTGAGGTTGACTTTTCCGATCGCACCACCTTACAGTCTTACGTGCAATGGAATGCTGCTCGGGCCCGGATGCTATCCGCTAACCTCAAGAATCCTATCCCTGTAAAAGTGACGTTCCGCTCACCTCTCTCTATTGCCGAGGCCCAGACCTTAGTTGATGCCACTGGTTTAAGCCTGGAACAGACAACCTTTGTTGGGCGAAATGAAGAAGGTCAGCCATATAGTGGGGGTACCCTCAGCGATGGTGTTGACTCAACGATCCGCCTAGGAGCGCTTGAATCCATTTGGAAAGAGGAGGGGATTAAAATAGATGGCGTGATGGTGATTGAAGGTATCGTGAGTCGGGGCGATGCTCTCCAGATGCTTTTGAGAGCTCCGCAGGTTTACTTGGTGGATGTGACGGCGGATTATGCCTTTCAAGAAGTTAAAGCAGCTGGAGTGGTTAATCTTCAAGGCATCGTGGTGCCTTCACCCTATTGGTGGCTCTATTTGGAATGGCTATCTGGACGATCTGAGCAACCCGGTACATTGCAAGGGCCAATCTTGAGCGAAGCTTTGGATCGCTAAGAGGTAGGGAATGATGCAACGCAGTCTCCGGCTGATATTTTTGCTCGTTACTATATTCGTGGCGAGTTGTTATCGAGAGCCGATGGCAGAGACACCCCCGCCAACTCCCACGCCATTGCCGGGTGGCAGCATCTTTTTCGAACCGAATCGCATCTCCACCGAGACTAAAGCGATAGAGGTGCAAATACTTAGCTACACCAAGCGAGGGATACCAGTGGTGGAGCACAGCATCGTGATAACTGAGCCGACCACTGTGAGGGAAATCACAGCGACCATCCTGGCCGCCGCATCCGGTACCTGCACTCTGGTTCCACCAACCCCTCAGCAAAGGAGTTGCTATGTGATAGGTTTGTATCTTTATAGCTATAGTGAGGTGCTTCCGTTAAGTGCAACAAGTGGGCAATGGATGCTGGCAGAAGTTGGCTATTTCCCTGAGGTAAACTATATTAGCATCAATCGGCCCGGCTTGCAGGAGGAGAGGGTTATACAGTACTGCCCCGTTAGCAAATCGCTGCGAGAAATTTTGGAGCGCGAGCTGGCCCTTCGTGGGGTGCATTGGAAATAAGCCGAGATAGTTGAACCGAGGCTGTGGTGCGGGCAAAAGAGCGAGGGATTATCTTTTGATGGTCCGGCTTTTCCGCCACTGCCTGGCTGTCTCAGCCTGATACCTGTGGAAATCCACATTAGACAAAGCCATTTCATTCCGGTATACTTTAATTCAGAGCCGCAGGGTAACTACTACTCTGTCAGACTATATAAGACATAAGTGTCGTGTTGCTGGTCCTACTGTTGGGTGTGAGAGTCCAGATTGATCTCCCAGTAAGAGCTGGCAGCTATAACCCCAGCGCTGCCGTAGCCCACGCTGATGCCTATACTCACCCCCGGTCTCCAAATTATCCGAACTATGGAACCGGTCCGAGTTGCGCAGACTGTACAAACTACGTCTCCCAGGTATTGCACCGGGGAGGCCTTCCCGAAATTGAAGGTAACGATGACGTATTCCCATATTCCGCACCTAACTGGTATGCAGGTAGCATTTTTTCACATTGGGGCTAAGGAGCAAATCAATCCCTTCAAACATCTGAAAGACGCAGCGCATCGTCGGACGCTGGGTGGGCTTTCCTTCCTGGTTAGGCACGCTCTCCCTTTGCCCTCGCAGGACAGTGCCCAACTTGTGCTCCGCCAAGGCGTAGACCAGGAACCCCAGTCCCATCACCATGACCAGCACCATGATGCGCTTGGAGCTCTTCAAAAACAAGCTGTCGGCGAAGAACCAGGGGTCTTTAAGAAACCGAAACCCCCGCTCCTTTCCGCCGGCAAACGCTCTTCATCAGGATGAACTTGCCCAACCACCTTTCGGCTTGGGCGATCGCCTCGGGCCGCAGCAAGCCCTTCCAGCCTTGTTCGGCCTTGTCTCGTTCCCGCTCACCCGCTTCTGGAGGGTGGATCGCTCTCGTTTCTCGGCCTGCTCCGACCAGACGCTCAGCCAACGCCGGCGCACCCCGCCCCATAGGTAGATACCCCTCCTGGCCAGCGGGCTGCATCGCAAAGGCCGATACCGCTTCTATCAGCGCTCGCGCCAGAACAATTCGTTCCGGCACCCAGGTCAACCAGCCCCCCCTCCCAGGGTGATGTGTACAACCCCTGGCTCTTCCGCTCCCTCATATTCCCCTTCCAAACTGAGCGAGGTGGTGTCCAGGTGGACAAAACGATTCTGGATGCCCCACAGGCGCAAGGCGTGGGAAGCCACCTGGGCGAAGATTTCGGTGGGCCCAGCCTCATAATTTCCAGAGCTCGCCCCAGGCTGTCATCGTTGAGCATCTCGGGGGTCAATCCTGGACGCAACAAGCGGTCCAGGGGTTTGTTTAAGATAGAGCGGGTGGCTCACAAAGCCCATGACATTCAACACCATCGCTTGCACGGCTTCCCCACATTGACCTGCGGTTGGTCGGCCCTACCATACGGTCAATCTGTCCCGCCAGGTCGATCTCCCGGCAGATGCCGGCCACAATGCCCAGATGATCCAACCGTTGAGTCGCAAATGTTATCTCTGCCACGGGTATCCTCCACCCCGGAGGATACCATAAAATCCGTTTTCTGTCTCCTCAAGGTGCGGAATGTGAGCTTTAGGACAAGGATGCAAAATACGGGCAGAGCCAACTGCCTCCGCCAGCGCCAAGGCTGGATTAAGAGCCGGAAAAGCCACTCAAGCCCTGCCCGTTGGATGACCTTTGGGGCTCGCGGTACGATGCCAGCTATGAAGTCAAAGGCTCCCCCCACACCCATGGCTACTGGAACCCCAAGCCGATGGAGGTTTCGGGCAATCCATTTCTCTTGGGCAGGCGAGCCATAGGCCACAAAGAGGGCATCGGGGGAAGCTTCCCTTATGACCTTAAGTATAGCCTCTTCCTCCGAGGGGGAAGGGGAACCGGAGTAAAAGCCGGCGACTTTGAACCCTGGGTATTTTTGAGCCAAAGTAGAAGCAGCCTTCTGGGCCACACCTGGAGCTGCCCCTAAGAAAAAGGGCCTGTAACCCTTCTTAGCGGCTAAGGCTGCAAACCTCTCAACCGTATCAACCCCGGCCACTCTCTCTTTAAGAGGCGTTCCCAAAAGCTTGGAAGCTAACACAATCCCTATTCCATCGGGAATCACCAAAGAAGCCGAAAGGACAATGCTTCGGAACTCGGCATCGCGGGAAGCTCTTACGACCATCTCCGGATTGAGGGTAACTACGAGGTGGGGTGAGCCTTCCAAGATGAAGCTTTCCAGAGCAGCAATGGCTTCCTCGCAGCTTACGTTATCTACAGGGAGGCCGGCAATATAAAGCCTTTGCATAACACCTTAAAGTTGGCGTAGGCCGACCATTGGCCATAATCATTGCCAATAAAAAAATGGGCGGGGCAGGATTTGAACCTGCGAAGGCTGAGCCAGCGGATTTACAGTCCGCCCCCTTTGGCCACTCGGGAACCCGCCCACAAGTTTTCAATTAATATTATATCGATTCCCCTTCCTCATGTCAAACTTCAGGCAATCCCTACCCTGATACCTCTGGCTTTTCGCAGGGCTTCAGCTCCACCAGCTATATCCATCATCTCACGAGTTATGTTCCATTGCCTCACTTTGTTGAAGCGAATGGTAAGCTCGTTTATTAGCTCCTGAGCATTTTCCGTAGCATTGCGCATCGCCACCATGCGGGCCGAATGCTCGCTGGCTTGAGCCTCTAAAATGGCCTGGTAAACCTGCAGTTCAGTGAAGCGCGGGAGGACTTCCCCCAGAACCGTCTGGGGGTCAGGTTCAAAGATGTAAAGGGCGGCAAGTCTTTCTTCAGGCGCTGGCCTCTCTATTGGCAAAAGCTTCATTATCGTAGGAGTTTGGGTTATGGTGGATACAAAGCGGGTATAAGCTACGTAGACCTCATCCACCAGCCCAGAGATGAATTCATCCATCGCTATCCTGGCAATGGGGGCAATTTCCATAATGGTTGGCCTATCCCGAACTTTGGTGAACTCGGCTACAATGTTGTGGCCGTAGCGGAGCATGAAATCCCGCCCCTTCCTACCTACCGTTATCAGGCGGATTTCTATCCCTTTATCCATGTAGCCAAGCATGAACTGAACAGTTGTGCGGAGAATGTTGTGGTTGTAAGGCCCACAGAGGCCACGATCGCTGGTTATGAGGATTATGCCAATAGCCTTTACTGGTCGGACTTCGTAGAGGGGATGGGCGAGCCCTCCTGGCTGTCCAGCAAGGTAGGTTAAGACTTCCCATGCCTTCTGGGCGTAAGCCCTGGAAGCCAGGGCCTGCTGCTGCGCCCTCAGCATCTTGGAAGCCGCTACCATCTCCATAGCCCTGGTGATTTGGGAAATGTTCCGAACGCTACGGATGTGACGGCGGATTTCCCTAAGCGTTTCCATGGCTATATGATGACGCTCTGCTTGAATTCTTCTATGGCTGCCCTAAGCGCCTTCTCAGTCTCCTCATCTAAATCTTTGGTTTCGGCTATTCGGTTGCCGATTTCAGGGTGATATAAATCCATCCAGCGGTGAAATTCCCTCTCCCATTTCTGGATTTTGTGAACTGGGACATCATCCAAGTAACCCTGGGTTCCAGCGAAGATAATCATCACTTGGTGTTCCACAGGCATGGGCTCGTATTGAGGCTGTTTCAGGATTTCCTGAAGCCTCTGCCCCCTCTCTATGACCTTGCGAGTAGCGGGGTCAAGCTCTGAAGCGAACTGGACGAAAGCCGCCAGCTCTCGGAACTGGGCCAGCTCCAAGCGAAGTTTTCCAGCCACTTTACGCATGGCCCTTATCTGAGCATTCCCACCAACCCTGGAGACCGAAAGGCCGACGTTTATGGCCGGGCGAATTCCAGCATTGAACAGCTCAGGCTCCAGATAAATCTGGCCATCGGTTATGGAAATGACGTTGGTGGGGATGTAAGTGGTGATATCGCCAAGCTGGGTTTCAATGATGGGGAGAGCGGTAAGGGAGCCACCTCCGTATTCGGGGGCAAGGCGCGCAGCCCTTTCCAAAAGGCGAGAGTGGAGGTAGAAGATATCGCCGGGATAAGCTTCTCGCCCCGGCGGCCGCCTGAGGACCAAGGAAATCTGTCGGTAAGCCCAAGCATGCTTGGTAAGGTCATCGTAAACGATTAAAGCATCTTTGCCCGATTCCATGAACTCCTCGCCCATGGCGCAACCGGCATAGGGGGCAATGTACTGCATGGCTGCTGGCTCTGAAGCCGAAGCCACCACTACGATTGTGTGCTCCATAGCACCGTATTTTTCCAGTGTGGCCACAACCCTCGCCACTTGCGACATCTTCTGCCCTATGGCCACGTAGATGCAGTAGAGGTCCTTCCCCTTCTGGTTTATGATAGTATCAATGGCAATGGCCGTCTTACCAGTCTGCCTATCGCCTATAATCAACTCCCGCTGCCCTCTGCCTATCGGAATCATGGAGTCAATGGCCTTTATCCCTGTCTGGACTGGGGTATTGACAGGCAAGCGAGTTACGACGTTCGGGGCTATGCGCTCTATAGGGCGGTATTTAGTGGCCCTTATCGGCCCTTTACCGTCAATGGGCTGGCCGAGGGCATTCACCACCCTTCCCAAAAGCTCCTCCCCCACCGGGACAGATATAATCCTACCGGTGGAGCGAGCTATATCCCCTTCCTGTAGGCGGCTGTAATCTCCCAAGAGGATGACCCCTACGTTGTCTTTTTCCAAGTTAAGGGCCATCCCGTACAGCCCACCGGGGAACTCAACCAGCTCTGAAGCCATAACCCCGCTGAGCCCCCTAACCCGCGCAACCCCATCTCCAACCTCTATCACCGTCCCAACTTCAATGGCTTCTACGGGGGCTTCAAAGGCTTCTATCTGCTTCTTGATTTCCAAAGCTATATCTGCAACTCTTAAAGCCATATGCCCCTCCCCCTCTTAAATTTCCCGCTTTAACCTCTCCCTCAAGCTCTCAAGCCTTCCAGCTATACTACCGTCTATGACTTTATCCCCAATCCTTATAATGACCCCTCCCAGAATTTCAGGGTCAACATCGTAGCGGAAGTCCAAGTCAGGGCCGAAGCGAGCTATCAAGCGGGCCTGAAGGGCGCTCTTTTCCTCCTCAGTCAGAGGAACAGCGGTAGTGATGTTGGCCACGCGACGGGCAGCGCCCCCTCTGGATAGCCTGTTAAGTTCATCAAGGATTTCCGGAAGGTAATGGAGGTGCCCTTTAGAAGCAAGGAGAAAAATGAAGTTACGAATCTCCGGCGCAGTCTCATCTCTGGTCACCTTGTTTATTATCTCCTGCTTTTCTTGGAAAGGCACTTCAAGAGCATCCAGCTTTTCCAAGAGGCCGTTTTGGGATATATCTCTCCAAATCTGAGTTAGCCTCTTTATCCAGCCTTCCAAAGCAGCCTCATAGAAGGCTTTGGCGTAGAGGTCAGCCATTTCCCTTCTCTGGAATATTTTTTCCAACTTTACCCCCTCCGGAACTAATCAGCCTGCTCTAAGGAGGAGAGGAAATCGTTAATGATGCGGTGTTGGGCTTTTTCATCTAAAGCCTGCCCCACAATTTTGCGAGCGGTCAAGACGGCTAAGTCTATAGCTTGGCGGCGGAGCTCGGCCATGGCCAATTCCCTTTCCCTTTCCGCCTCCATCCTGGCCCTCTCCAAGATGCGAGAGGCCTCGGCTTTGGCTTGAACGATTATTTCCTCCCTTATCCTATTCCCTTCCTGAGTGGCTTGGGAAATAATCTCCTGAGCCTTAGCCTTTGCCTCAGCCAAAATCCGCTCGGCTTCGGCTTCAGCCTCAGCTAAGCGTTTAGAGGCCCTCTCCGCCTCCTCAAGCCCCTTTTGGATTTTCTCCTGCCGGCTTTTTATGGCATTTAAAATCGGCTTATAGAGGAATTTCTGCAGGATGAAGAGAAGCAAGAGGAAATTTATAGCCTGAAAGAGAAGGCCCGGAAGGTTTACCCCAAGTGCCTCCATCCTTTATCCACCTCCAACGAAGATAAGGGCCAGAGCGGTAACGAGGCAGTAAATGGCTACGGCTTCAGCAAGGCCAAGCCCTACAATCATGGGGGTAAAGAGCTTGTCAGCGGCCTCCGGGTTCCGCCCTATTGCTTCCATTGCGGCCCTTACCCCCATCCCTATACCTAGAGCTGGGCTTATAGAGCCTATACCCATAGCAAAGGCTGCTCCAAGGTTGGCTGCAACTTTAGGGTCCATCTCTTTACCTCCTTACATTAATGTTCTGCCTCGTGGGCGGCAGTAGCCATGGTAAAGTAAATAGTGCTGAGAACAGAGAAAATTATAGCCTGAATCAGGCCAAAAAGGGACTCAAGGAGCAAGAATACCGCTGGGATGAGCGGCGGAAGCATGACGAAAATCACAGTTAAAACCACATCGCCCCCGAAGATGTTACCGAAAAGTCGTGCTGAGAGGGAGAGGATGTGGGAAAGCTCGCTGACAAAGTGGATAGGGGCCATGAGAGGTGCCAGAATGGGAGGAGTAACGAACTCCTTGAGGTAACCCTTCAGACCCTTGTAAGCAATCCCAGCCACTTGAACCAGAAAGACCGTGATTAGAGCCATGGCCAAGGTAGTGTTGAGGTCGCTGTTTGGGGGGCGGAAAATCGGGACATGATGGTAAGTTATCGTGCCAAAACCAGGCAGAAGGCCAAGCCAATTGGCAGTAAGGATGAACAAAAAGAGGGTCATTATGAGGGGGAAGATGACGCCTCCCACCTTTTCCCCAGCTATGTTTTTGACGAGATTGTAGACAGTTTCAATGATTATTTCCACGATGCTTTGCAAAGCGCCAGGGATTAGGCTAATTCGCCTTCTCACCACGAAGGCCAGAGTTACAAGGAGCACCATCACAACCCAAGTGGTGAGGATGGTATTAGTTATGGGTATAGGGCCGAGGTGGAAGAGCTTTTCGGCCCCCATGGATATCTCATGGAACTCTATCCCAAAAAGCTTGCCTAACATTCTTCACCTCAGGAAGCAGGTTTTCTCTGGGCATACCAAAGGTAAGCTTTGTAAATTAACCGCAAAGTCTGGTGAGTCAGGATGCCGGCGATAACTCCCCAAAGGCTGAAGCCAAGGAAACGGATAACGGCATAGCAAAAAGCGAAGAAAAGGAAAAGCTTAGTGATAAAGAAAAGCCCAAAAAGGCCTGCGAGCCATTTAGGAGCTTTTGGGGAAAAAAGCAGTTTTCTTAAGCTGAACTCTGTAAGAAAGCTATTGAACCAAGAGCCCCCTGCTCCAGCCAAAAAGCCGGCTACAAACGAAATCATTTCCTTCATTTCCTCACCATAGAGGCAAGCTTGTAAAGATTATATCCGGCCGAAGCCAATCCTAGAAAAAGACCGATGAGGGTGAAAATAGGCCTCGTTCCGAATTTGCCATCCAGCCACCACCCTACCCCGATTCCTATGAGGAGACTGAACCCGACCGTAAAGCCCAGCTCTGTAATTAAGGCCAGAACTTGCCACTTTTTCACCCGCCCCACTCCAAAGGAACTAAAACAATTATACCCAAGGAAGGGGAAAATGCAAACTCGGCCTTTTGAGCGGGTGTGTCCCAATTTCGTCAGGCGTCTTCCCCTGGCTGTCCATGCCA
>CAYOIS010000023.1:14252-17703 GCA_964404055.1 uncultured Anaerolineae bacterium
GAGGGTGGGAAAATAATGGTACCCACAATTTGGGACGCAACTCTTAATCGCAAGAAGTTGCGCTTCTTTACCCCGATGGCTATAATATTAAACGAATCCTGCCAATGGAGGTTGGGTGGTGATTCCGGTAACTGCTCTAAGGAGGGGGACGGTTATAAAGCTGGACGGAGAAATCTACAGGGTTTTGGAATATCAGCACCACAAGCCCGGAAGAGGAAACGCCTTCATAAGGACTAAGCTCCGCAACCTGAGGACCGGCGCAATCATTGACCACACTTTCCTTTCAGGTGATGAAGTTGAAGATGTGGAATTGGAAAACCGCACAGTCCAGTTCCTCTACAGAGAAGGAGACCTCTACTATTTCATGGATTTGGAAACCTACGAGCAGCCTGCTATTAGAGCCGAGGCCTTAGGTGATGCCGTTAAGTACCTTGTAGAAGGCTTGACTTTGGAGCTATCGTTCTACGAGGATGAGCCTATTGAGGTTGAGCTCCCGGTGACGGTAGACCTTAAGGTGGTGGAAACAGAGCCAGGGGTGCGGGGAGATACAGCTCAGGGCGCTACCAAGCCAGCTAAGCTGGAAACAGGCCTTGTAATTCAAGTGCCCCTCTTCATCAACGTAGGGGATGTGGTCCGAGTTGATACCCGCACTGGGGAATATGTGACAAGGGTTTAATGCCTTTGCAAGACCCTTCCCGCTACCTCTGGGATTTTCTCAATCGGCCCTTTACAGGCTTGGCTTTACTTTTTATTTCTGCCATTGCCTTCCTTTTCCCCAAATTTGCCCCTATAGCTCTGCGAATTATCGCCGGAATATGGCTCGTTTACCTTTCAATCCGCATAGCTGAAGAGGCCACTTCTTGGGCCAGGACCCGAGGGCTTTCCCCTCGCCAGCTGCTGGAGAGAGGAGAAAATTTCCGCACTCTGATTGTCCCTTTTTCTCCAAAGGAAGCAGCAGCTATGCTTTCATCATCATTTACCTCGCCCTTCTACAAAGCGAAGGTGTACCGGGAACGGACTCGCTTTTACTTTGAAGCCTATGGGTTAATCCCTTTACAGCTTCTCAAGCTGCTTTTTTATAGCGGGGCTTTCGTGGCGCTTTTGGGCTTCCTACTTGCCCCTCTAACCGATAAAACAACCCAATCGTTTATGGTTCCGGGGGATGAGTTGAGCTTGGAAGGGACTGGGGTTTCCTTCCGACTGGAAGAAGTATCTTCGGAAGGGCTTGAGGGTAAAGGCACTATACTTTCAGGTGGGGAGCCAGTGAAGTCGGGGCGATTGGCCCCTGGAAAGCCCCTTTGGGCAGGCTTCAATGCGGCTTTGCCGGTAGGGCAAGGCTCCGCTTTAAAGTTGAAAGCTTCAGGCCAGGAGCGCTTAGTCCTCTACCCTGGAGGCAAGGAGTATTCGGGAGAGCTCGCCATCCCATTCCTAATGCCCAATGAGGAAAGGTACGTGTTCCTGCCCGACCACCGCCTAATCCTCAGGCTCATCCTTAACCCGAAGTCGGAGAACTCCTTCCTCTTGGAGGTTTTCAAGGAGGGGGCAGAGAAGCCCGACCTCAGCCTTGAGGTGGCTAACTATGAGAAATTGGAGTTAGGAGAAGTTAAGGTGGAGATTACCCCCATCGCTTCCGTTCAGCTCAGGCTTATGAGGGTTATCTCACTCTGGCCGGCCATGTTAGGCTTTCTGCTCATGGCTATTGCCCTTTTGCTTTGGCTTACCTTACCGGTAGGCAGGTTCTTCGGGTTCATTCAAGCCGAGGCTAAAGTTAAAGTTCACTGGGCTCAGGAGGAGCCTTTCAGACTTCCGCCTTTTGCGGAGAAAGGGGAATGGGTGTAGCATTGGCGATACTTGGGGCGCTGGCTTTTGCCTTAGCCGGTTTGAGGGTTCCGGGGCGCAATGGTTTTCTGGCCTTTGGCTTGGCAATCCTGACCCTTGCCTTTGGGGGAAAATATGAAACTTCCGCTGCTGCGATGCTTGGCTGCGGGTTCATGGCTCTTTTCTCTACTCCTACCCTTTGCTCCGCGCTTATGAGCGCTGGGATTTTGGCTCTCAGTTCTGCTTTCCTGCCCTGGGCAGATGCAGGAAAAGCTGGGGGTTACTTGCCTCTTTTCGCTTTTGCCTTCTCCCTTTTCTTGGCCGAAGGGGCGAGGAGGATGAAAAAGCCTACTGGACTTTGGGATGAGCGCTGGTTCATTGTTGCTTGCCTTTTCATTGTAGCCGGTTTTGCTGGCTGGATGTGGGAAAGCACGTTGAGTGGAAGTCTTTTCCGGCCGGGTTTTTGGGCAGCAATCGCTTTAATAAGCTGTGCTTTTGTAGCCGGTGGGTGGCAGAAAAAAAGGCTTGGGGGAGAAGTTTTAATTTTATTGGCTCTGGCGGGGCTCTGGCTCATAAATTAAAAATGCCCCTGGGGGGAATCGAACCCCCGCGCACGGCTCCGGAGGCCGTTGCTCTCTCCACTGAGCTACAGGGGCAAATATATTTTAACACAAAACCTTCGCCATCGCAAGAATACTAACACAAGTTAGGCCGAAGAAAACCATTGAACTAAAAACTTCCCGCCCGGAACATATTACTTTGTACCAGCCCGGCCTCTCTTCCTTTAGCCGCTCAAATTCCTCCCGCGTGTAGATGAAAAGGTCAATTCCCACGGGGAAGCCAACTGGCAAAAAATCGGCCACCCTTTCGCGAATAGGCTTGTCCGATGAAGACAATATCAGACACAGGTCCACGTCGCTGCCTGGCCTCGGCAAGCCAGTCACCCATGAGCCGAACCAAATGATGCGCTCAACCTCCGGATGCTCTGCCCGCAGCCTGGCGGCGTAGTTTTTGACCGCTTGCTCAATACGGACTCTATCAGCCGATTTGATGACGACAGAACTCAAGGATGGCCTCGGCGTATTGGATGGCACTTTGCGCCTCCATTTTGGTATAAAAATCGGTCGGTGCGCCCGAATCAAAGCTGTTCGGGTAGCGAGTGGGAATGTAATGTTTATCCAACATGCGAGCGTAGTCTACAAGCTCAGCTGGCACCTCTATTTGCGAGGGCAAATTACCGATCAATGCTGTCAGGGTATGGCCCCAAGCCTCCATTCCCAGCTTCTGAAACAAGGCTTTTAGAGCTTTTTCTGCAGCTTGCTGAGCGGCAAAGCAACTCCACTCATAGTCCCCATCTTCCAAAGCGTGGCGAGCATGGCGTAAATCCGCTTCCGCTTGTCGCAACCAATCAGCATAACGATTGCCCATTACGTTCCTCCCCGGTGACCTCACTCCGGGATACAGCGGCTTAAAAATAGGCCTAAATGCATCTCAATACTTGATGCTCACTGGATGATTTGTAAACCAGGCCCTGTGAAAATGCGGTCAAAATCGTGTTTTAGACTGGTTAAAGGCCAATTCTTGAAAGTTAGGCTTTCGTGCCTTAGACATGCTGATTAAAATTATACCAGAA
>CAYOIS010000024.1:0-14248 GCA_964404055.1 uncultured Anaerolineae bacterium
AAGTGTTTGGCTTTTAACTTGAGGTGTGGTAAAATCTTTTGTAAAGAAATCACCCACGGGAGGGGGGAATGTTTGACAAGGAGGCTTTGGAAAAAATAAAGGAAAGGCAAGAGCAGTGGGAAGAAACAACGCTACAACAGTGGCTTGCCCGGCTTCCGGAAAGAGATGAGCTTTTCCGCAACCTCTCCGATATGCCAATCGCTCGCCTCTACACCCCTGCTGATATCCCCGATTTTGATTACCTTGAGGAGCTTGGCTTTCCCGGTGAATACCCATTCACCAGAGGCATACACGCTACTATGTACCGCGGACGCCTCTGGACCATGAGGATGTTCTCAGGGTATGGGTCGGCAGAGGAGACTAATGAGCGCTTCAAGTACCTCCTCAGGCACGGCGAAACAGGCCTTTCGGTGGCTTTTGATACCCCAACCCTGTACGGCTACGATACCGATGACCCCATGGCCGAAGGGGAGTTCGGCAAGTGCGGGGTAGCGGTTTCCTCCTTGGCTGATATGGAGATTCTGTTTGATGGCATACCTTTGGATAAAGTCACAACTTCTATGACCATTAACGCTCCGGCTGCTATCTTGTGGGCCATGTACCTTGTTGTGGCCGAGAAGCGTGGGATACCATGGACCAAAATTGGCGGCACCATCCAGAATGACATACTCAAAGAATACATCGCTCAGAAGGAGTTCGTTTTCCCACCCAAGCCTTCTATGCGCCTAATAGTGGACACTTTTGAGTTTGGAGCTAAATACGTCCCCAAGTGGAATACTATCTCCATAAGCGGCTATCACATTCGGGAGGCCGGGGCCACGGCAGTTCAGGAGTTGGCTTTCACCCTTTACGATGGCTTTGAATACGTAAAAGCCGGGATTGAAAGGGGCCTGGATGTGGATGAATTTGCACCTCGCTTGAGCTTTTTCTTCAATGCCCACAACGATTTCTTTGAGGAAATCGCTAAATTCAGAGCAGCCAGGAGGATATGGGCAAGGGAAATGCGCAACCGTTTTGGGGCTAAAGACCCACGCTCCTGGTGGTTGCGCTTCCACACCCAAACCGCTGGATGCACATTAACAGCCCAGCAACCGGAGAACAACATCGTTAGGGTGGCTATTCAGGCGTTGGCTGCAGTCCTTGGCGGTACCCAATCCCTCCACACTAACTCCATGGATGAAGCCCTCGCTCTACCTTCCGAACTGGCCGTGCGTATAGCCCTGCGTACCCAGCAAATAATCGCCCATGAAACAGGGGTAGTGAACACCATTGACCCCCTCGGGGGAAGCTACTACGTGGAATACTTGACCCGCAAGATGGAAGAGGCTGCTTATGAGTATTTCCGCAAGATTGACGCCATGGGCGGGATGATTGCCGCTATAGAAAAAGGCTTCCCTCAGAAAGAAATCGCCGATGCTGCTTACCGTTACCAGAAAGAGATTGACGAGAAGAAGCGCATAATTGTGGGGGTAAACGAATACGTTTCCGATGAGCCAATCACCATTCCAATCCACAAGATAGACCCCGAAGGGGAGAGACGCCACCGAGAGCGATTGGCCAGGGTCCGCCGTGAGAGAGACAACGAAAGAGTCCGCCAATGCCTGGAGCGTCTCCGCAATGCTGCTCAGGATGAAAGGGAAAACCTCATGCCCTACATCCTTGATTGCGTGCGAGCTTATGCCACCTTGGGGGAGATGATGAAGGTTCTCAGGGAAGTGTTCGGAGAGTACCGAGAGCCAATCATCATATAGAGGAGGTCAAAAATGGCCGAGGAGAAAATTCGGGTCCTCATAGCCAAGCCAGGGCTTGATGGGCACGATAGAGGAGCTAAAGTAGTAGCCAGGGCCTTGAGAGATGCAGGAATGGAGGTTATTTACACTGGTTTGCGTCAAACGCCGGAAATGATAGCTGAGGCTGCCCTTCAGGAAGATGTGGATGTTGTTGGCCTCTCAATCCTCTCTGGGGCCCACATGGCCCTTCTGCCTAAAACTGTCCAGCTCCTTCGCGAAAAAGGCCTTGACCATGTCTTAGTAGTTGCTGGGGGGATAATACCAGACGAGGATGTTCCTAAGCTAAAGGAGGCGGGCATAGCTGAGGTATTTGGGCCAGGCACTTCAACCCAGACTATTGTGGAATACATCCGGAACAAAGTAGCCGAGATAAGGAGAAGCCGCAAGAATGCTTGATGAGCTAGTACGGGCTGCCATCCTGGGGGATAAAAGAGCTATAGCCCGCCTCATAAGTATTGCTGAAAACAACGGGACCTTAGCTCGGGAAGCGCTTAAAGCCCTTTACCCTTACACTGGGAAAGCCCACATCATAGGGGTTACCGGAGCTCCAGGGACGGGGAAAAGCACTTTAGTGAACGAACTGGCCAAAGAATTCCGCCTCCGGGGTTTTAAAGTAGGCATTGTGGCCGTAGACCCCACAAGCCCTTTCACCGGTGGAGCAATTTTAGGTGACCGCATCCGCATGAGGGACCTTTACAATGACCCCGGTGTTTTCATCCGCAGTATGGCTACAAGGGGAAGTTTGGGAGGTTTAGCCAGGGCTACTGCTGATGCCGTAAAGATTTTGGATGCGGCTGGTTACGATAAAATCTTAGTGGAAACGGTAGGAGCTGGTCAAGCCGAAGTGGATATCGCCAGCACAGCCCACACAACGCTTGTAGTAGAAGTGCCTGGGCTTGGCGACGACATTCAAGTCATAAAAGCTGGAATCTTGGAAATAGCCGATATTTTCGTGGTTAACAAGGCTGATTTAGAGGGAGCGGATGGGGTTGCCCTGAGCTTAGAAGTAATGATGAGTCTGGGGAACTCGGAGAAAATCCTCCACCATGGTATCCTCATGGAAATTAAACCCTCCTCAGAATCTCCCAAACCCCGCTGGCGTCCCCCTATCTGTAAAACTATCGCTACCCGAGGGGAAGGGATAAAAGCCCTTGCGGAGACTATTGAGAAGCATCTGGCTTTCCTCAAGGAAAGTGGGGCCTGGGAAGAGAAGGAGAAGCTTAGGGCAAGCCGAGAGGTAGAAGAAATCCTCCGTACGGAACTTCTAAAGCGCGTTCTTTCCAAAGTTGACCGCCAAGCCATTGAAGAAATCCTGGGCCAAGTAGTGAAGAGGGAAATTGACCCCTACACTGCGGCTGAAAAATTAGCCGGGGGCTTGACTTAACCCCCGACCCTGAAGTTTGGCTCTTTAACATTCACAAATGGGGCAACTGCGAGCAGTTGCCTTGGTAAGTTACGTTTACTTCCACTCTACCAGCGGCCAGGCCTTGAAGGCTTCTTGCACAACCCTCATGTCCGATACCCAGCAAGAGGCAAAACTCTATGGGAGTGTCCCGGTGGTAGAGTGGGTTAGAGGAGAGGTTAATTCCTATCCCTGCTCCAGAAAAGAGCTGGGGGTGGGGTTAAACTAAACGCAAGGGAGGGTTCAAATGTCTCAAGAACACAAGCACCAGTTGGACATCATGGATGGCTTGAGGTTTGGGTGTGGCTTCTATATAGCGGGCCTCTTATTCAGCATTGCTCTCTTAATCCTCTCCCTTATAGTCATGCTTCTTCTTGGCCTCTTAGGAGGAGGGCTTGGAGCCCTGCTGCAAAGATTACTCGAGCGAGGATTTTAATCTGTGGGAGGGAAAAGCTGCACCCGCGAAGTCGGGCGGCTGGGGGAGGACCTGGCCGCCCGATACTTGCAAAAACAGGGCTACACAATCTTAGAGCGCAACTACCGGTGCCAGGGCGGGGAAATAGACCTGGTGGCCAAAAATGGAGAGTGTTTGGTTTTCGTGGAAGTGCGCTTACGCCGTTCTTCGCACTTTGGAACCCCGGAGGAATCTCTTACCCCCTGGAAAAAAGCCCGACTCCTCTTGGCAGCTCAGTCCTACGTGGCTGAAAAGGGTTGGGATGGGTTCTGGCGAATTGACCTTTTGGCCATTGAATTATCCCCCAAAGGGAGCGTAAGGCGCATAAACCTCATTAAGGATGCCGTTGAAGAAGAATAAGCCTCCCCTCATCGCTATAGTCGGCCCAACAGGGGTTGGTAAGACAGAGCTTGCCCTCTGCTTGGGTGAAAAGTTTCCAGCCGAAGTCATCTCAGCCGATTCGCGCCAAGTTTACAAATACATGGATATCGGAACGGCCAAGCCTTCCCCAGAGGAATGCCTAAAAGTTCCTCATCACATTATTGACGTTGTTTACCCCGACCAAACCTTTACTCTGGCCATGTTCTTGGAAATGGCAAGGAAAGCATGGGAAGAAATTCTCTCCCGCGGGAAGATACCACTTTTGGTAGGAGGGACCGGGCAATATGTTTGGGCTTTCTTGGAAGGATGGGAAGTGCCCAAAGTGCCACCATCCACCGAACTTAGGGAAAAGCTCTTCAGGGAAGCGCAAGAGAGGGGAGCAGAAGCGCTCTTCCAGCGCCTTTTAGAGCTTGACCCTGAGGCTGCATCCTTCGTGGACCCGAGGAACATCCGGAGAGTGGTGAGGGCACTGGAAGTGTGTTTGACCACAGGAAAGCCTTTCTCCCAGCTTCGTCGCCGAAATCCACCCCCTTTCCGAACCCTCATCTTAGGTTTAACCTTGCCTCGCCCTGAGCTTTACAAGCGGGTTGATCGGCGTATTGAGGCCATGCTGGAAAAGGGCCTTGTAGCTGAGGTGGAAAGGCTCATTAAAATGGGTTACTCTTTGGACCTTCCATCAATGTCAGGGGTTGGATATAAGGAGATAGGGCTATATTTACAAGGGGAATTAACCTTGGAGGAAGCAGTGGCCCACATGAAAAAGCGCACTAGAAACTTCATCCGGCATCAATACAACTGGTTTAAGCTAAGCGACCCTCGCATCCGATGGTTGGAAGCAAAAGGAGAAGTTTGCGCCCTCGCCTTTGAACTTATACAAGCTTTCCTCAGGGAGGAAGGATGCTGAGGAAGGGGCGATGGCCAGTAACACTTATCATCATGATAGCCCTATCTTTAAAAGTTGCAGCCGTTTCCGCTCAGGCGCCATCTGTTCCTATACTTACTCCTTTAAACATGCCCAAGGAGATAAAGCTAAACGCCTTAGCTGTTGACATAAAGCTAAAGCCGGACTTTTCGGCTTTTGATTTATCCGCCTCTTACCGGTTTGAGAATACCAGCAAGCTTGACGCCAGGACTTTTTCCGTTCAAGTGAAAGGTGGGGAATTGGCCGGAAATTTTGCCTTGAGGTACGGAGGAAAGGTCATTAGCCCGCTAAGCCCCGTGGAGATAACCCTGGAGCCAAGCTCAAAGGAAGTTCTAACTTTGCAGGGGGCCTTGCCCTTAAACGGTTATCCCCTGATAGACCTATCCTATCCATTGCCGAGAGATTTCGCCGATAAAGGCGTTGATAGCATAAGGGTTACAGTTCATTTCCCTTCCCTCTTCAGGCAAGAAGAAGTGGTTCAGGCAGAGCCTGAAGGGTTTGAGTTTGACGGCTTTAAACTTACCTGGCGCTGGATTAAAGAGCCTTTCCCTTCAGAGGTTAAGCTTTCTTTAGTGGCTTTTCCTCTTCGGGAAAGGCTTAAGGAGCTAAGGGGTAAAACTGATGCCCAATCCCTTTACGAGGTCGGGACTATTTACCGAACCTTAGCTATGGCTTTGCCCCCGGATTCCAAGGCATTTGAGCGCTTCTATCGGGAAGCCATCGCTTGCCTGGAGAAGGCGCGTCTCCTTGAGCCCGATTTATACCAAGCCTCTTTGGACCTTGCAGCCCTTTACCATTACCGAGCCTATTTGCCGAATGGCTCTTTGGACCTACCTTACCTTGCCTTAGCTGGCCAAGAGATGGAGAAAGCGATAAAGGCGGGGGCTTCGGAGAGAAATCTGGCTTGGACTTTGCAGAACATTTACCTAACCTTGAGCCAGGAATTGCAAAAGGAAGGCCTGTATAGGGAAGCCATTGCTTATCTTGAAAAAGCCAGCGCTTTGGCCGACAAAGGTCTCCCTGTCCCGGTGGGGAAAGCAGAGGTAAGCCGATTGAAGCGCGACCTCAGTGCCCTCTTAGCGATTAAGCTTTTAGAAGAAGGAGAAGCACAGAAGGCTATTTCCATCGTAAATGAAGCTTTGGGCCGGGATTTCTGGGAGGTCCTTGGGTTAAAACTACCCATCTGCCGAGCTACAAAGGCTTTGGTAAGGATAAAGCCGGGGGTGGGGGAAATAGAGTGCTCTTGTATACTTAGCCCCCTTTATAACCCCTCCGACCCCGACCTGGCTTCCTTGCCTTCACCTGTAAATGAGCGCTTGTTCATTAGTCTAAGATTCCCCCTGGGGAAGGAGCATGCTCCTGAAAGGCAAGAGATAGCGATGCGCTTTCCCATAAGGCCAGAGTTTGCTCTTTGCTTCGTGCCCTTGAAATCCTCCGAGATTGAATGGAGGGAGCGGACGGAATTCTGGGCGAAGCGCTATTTTGTAGAAGGGGAGATTGACACTTCCGAAGCGCATAGCTTGTTAGAAGTTGAGTTAGCAAACTGGAGGAGGCGGGAGAACGAATTGGCTTCCGGCAAAATCTTTGAGTCGGATGCCCTTCAAAAGCTCGGGCTTGAGCTTATTAAGCGCGGGGAGGCGGAGCTGGCTGCTTTTAGCGGGAATTCTTCTTTAGAGATGGAGCTTGGGATAGGGAGCAAAGGACAAGTTTGGTTTGTAAAACCAGGGGGAAAAATCTCCTTCCAAAGAGAATTCCAGGAGCTTTATCCCTGGGTTAAACCCATGATATTCCTCTTAGCCATTACGGCCACAGTATTGGTGATTGTTCTCCTTTGGAGGGCTAAGGCGCTGGCTTAGTGCCGATTATGGGCCATCCCTTCTTTTCGGCATAAGAAGCCAGCTCAGGGTCCGGGTAAACAGCTACGGGGTTGCCGACCAATTCCAATACGGGAAGGTCATAGATGCTATCGGCATAAGCATAGCTTTGGGAGAGGTCTATGCCTGGATTTGAGGCCAGGAGGGCCTCCAACTTTTGAACTTTGCCTTCTCCGAAGCACAGCGGGCCTTTTATCCGGCCTGTTAGTTTCCCATTTCTAATTTCCAGCTCTGTTCCAACAATTGCATCAGCCCCAAGCTTGCTGCCTACAAGTTTCAGAAGAGGCTCAAAGGAGCCAGAGACTATTATCAACTTGTGGCCTTTGCTTCGGTGCTCTTCCCAGTGGGAAAGGATTTCCGGGCGCAGCCTGGGCCTGACATAATTTTCCCATATCCAATGGAATGTTTCCTCGGCTTGGGATAGAGTTAGGCCTCTTAGGGTCCAGGACATGTTTTTTGCCCAGAGCTTGTAATAGGCACGGCGTTTTAATAGGCCGGCTTTGTAGAGGGGATAAAGGGCAAGGTGGGAATAAAGGTAAAGCCAGAGCATGGTTTTGTTGATTCCGGTAGTGCGGTGGTGGAGGGCAATACCCCTCCACGTGCTTCCACGGAACAATGTCCCGTCAAAATCAAAGAAAGCAGCTACCATAGTCCCCCCTTTCTCAGGGAAAGATTATTTCTGCGGTCCCGCTTAAAGTTATGGCCTCCTCATCAAAATGCAAGACCCGGACATTAAGCACAAGGTAGAGCTCTTCCTTAAGCTTGCCAGTCCAAACCAGCGAATCGCCTGTTTTGCGGTAGGGATAGCCCTCAAGCCCTTCAAACCTTGCCCCTTCCTGGTCCTTGCCTATGTATTTGATGGTCGTCCCCGGTATTATTTTCCCCCTACCAACCTTATATCCTACCGGAGCCGTAAATTTGAAGGCTGCTTTTGGGGGAGAAGGAGCAGGACTTGGCAAAGGCTCGCTTACATTAACGGTGAAAATGCCAACGCTGCGTAAAGCAGCGGAATCAAAGCTTATAATTCTGGTTCTGATTTTGAGTTCAACCCCTGGCAATGGTGTGCTTTCCCAGTCCAGGGAATCCCCCCTTTGCTTGACAGCCTTTTGCCCTTCTATCAAGACCTCTGCACCTTGAGGGCCAAGGCCAATATAGGTGATTGTGGTAAGGGGAAGTGTTTCTCCTTTCTTGAGGGTAACGTTAAGGGGGCCTGAGTAGGATAGGGCTGGTTTTTCCCCTTCCCTGCACGAGGCTAAAAGCAAGAAAGCAAGGCCAATAAGGATTAAGCGCCTCAAGCTGAACCTCCTAACCATTTCTCAAAGAAGCCAATCACTCTTTCCTTCCACTCTTGCGGGTAGAGCTCATCCGCATTTCTGTGGCCGGCGTTGGGGACAATCCACAGTTCTTTTGGCTCCCCGGCAGCTTGGTACAAGGCTTTAATAGCCTGAGTGCTTATGAAGACATCTTTCTCCCCGTGGATGAGGAAGAGGGGTCTGGGTGAAATTTTGGCTACCCACCTTATGGGGTCAGCTGAGGGGAGCCAAGCACCAAGGCGTAGGGAGGCGAAGAGTAAGGCCAAAGGGCCAGCAATAAGCCCTATCGGACGCAGGGCTGGGTTTATAACCCCTATCCCCCGGATCAGAACTTCCGAGAGGTGGGCAAAGGCACCATCACAAGCCACAGCTTTTATTGAAGGCTCCATGGCAGCCGTGGTTATGGCTACGGCTCCACCCATGGAGAAACCAAGGACCCCTATGTTATCAAAGCCCCGCTTCTTTAGGTAATCAACCGCCCCTAAGAGGTCAAGGCGCTCAAAATAACCCATGGAAATTTTATCTCCATCGCTTCGGCCGTGCCCTCTGAAGTCAAACATTAAGACGTTAAAGCCACTGGAATGAAACCAGGGGACATACTTTATGTCCGGGTCCATGCTCCCAGCGTGGCCGTGGCAGAAGATGACCGTGCCCTTGGCTTGAGGGGCTGGGATGAACCAGCCTCTCAGGGTTATTCCGTCCCGCGATTTAAATTCCACTTCCTCAAAGGGCAGGCCATAGCGAGCCGGCGAATCAGGCTTGTCAGGTTGGCGGCGCTGGATTATGTAATGGGATTCCCTCCAGCCAGCAACTATGAGGAAAGCTATAAGAAGGGCCAGGACAAAGGTCAGGTAGAGCATCGCTAACCTCCGTAGCGAATTTTCTCCAATTTCTTTTCCAAGATTTGCTCTTTTGAAAATCCTTCAAGCTGGAGGTAATAGATGGCGGCATCCAGGAGGGCATCTTCGGGGACAAGGCCAACGATTTCGCTGGAGGCGATGGAAACGCCGTAGCGTGCTGCCTCGCGGCGTATAAGTTCCATAACCCTTGGGATTGGTGTTTGGCGGTAATTGGTCAAATTCATGGAAACCTGGGCCTTCCCCTTGACCAAAAGGCCAATGGCTTTTACGTAGCGTAGTCCGCCGCTGGAATGCCTTATGGCTTTAGCTATTTCCTTCGCTATCCTCACGTCGTCCGTGTTGAGGTAGACGTTGAAGGCGATTAGGGGAGGCCTGGCGCCTATGGCCGTGGCCCCGGCTTTACCCAGAACAGCTGGCCCAAAATCTGGTGCTCTATCGGGGTTAATGGCGATTTCTTCTTTCAGTCCTTCGTATTCGCCCCGGCGAATGTAAGCCAAATCTTGGCGTTCAGGGCGTGTAGCCGCTTCTGCGTAGAGGTAAACAGGGATTCCCAGTTCTCTACCAACTCTTTCCCCAAGCCGGCGAGCCATTTCCACACATTCTTCCATAGTTACCCCTTTGATGGGGACAAATGGTACTACATCGGCTGCGCCAATACGGGGGTGCTGGCCTTTGTGTTGGTCCATGTCAATGAGTTCAGCGGCCTTCTTTATTCCTTGGAAAGCAGCCTCTTCCACAGGCTCCGGTTCACCCACAAAAGTGACCACTGAGCGGTTGTGGTCTTCGTCTGATTCTACATCCAGGATCCATACTTTCCCTGCCTCGGCTATAGCCTTTACTATGGCTTCAATAACTTCTTTCCGGCGGCCTTCACTGAAATTAGGCACGCATTCCACAAGGCGTTCCATGCTCAACCTCCTTTAAGGCCTTAAAGGAGGGGTCTTTTGGAAAGACAGCGCCAACGTTCTCTCCGGGGAATGAAGCCTGTATCCATAAAGCGGTGGGAGTATGGTCAAGTCAGCTTGGCCGAGGGTAATGGTTTCGGGGCCACTTTCCACTTTCAAGAGCCCCTCTACAACCATGAGGAGGATAGGCCGGGTGGGCTTCTCGTACCAGGAGCTTGTCCCTTCGCAGAGGAGGAGGCTGAGGGTGAAATCTTCCACCTGGGCCAGCTTTAAGCTTTGGTAAGGCTTGGATAGGTCTTGGCTTTTGTGGTAAAGGTTCACCTTTACAAGGTGAATTCCTTGGGTGAAGGAAAGGCGATGGCCGTTTTTACGGTCGGGGAGGAATTTTGGGCTGAAGAGGAGGACTTCGGACCGCGTTCTGGAGGAAGAGCGGTGTAGCACGCCTTTTGGGACGGTTAGCATTTCCCCGGTTTCAAGTGTGAAGGAGCCGAATTCAGTATCCAAGCTTATAGTCCCCGAATGGACTAAAAATAGCTCATCTTGGTCCAAGTGTTTGTGCCAGGCGAAAGTTCCTTGGCAAAGGTATATTGAGACAGCGAAGTCTTCAATGTAAGCCAGTTCAATCATGGTGAAAGGTTTGTAAAGGCGCGCCCCTTGGCGAGAGACGTTTACTTTGTACATCAAATGCCTACTCCGTCAATGGGAGCTCCGCATTGGTAGCAGCGGCCGTTGGTTATGCGATATTCCAGGATGCTGAAGCCGAAGCGGCGGATTAGGAGGCGGCCGCAGTTGTAGCAGTAGGTGTTCTCTCCTTCGCTACCGGGGACATTACCCTCGTAGACGTAGCGGAGGCCGGCTTTTAGGCCTATTTCCCGCGCTTTGTGCAGTGTTGCCACCGGAGTTGGAGGGCGGTCCAGCATCTTATAGTGGGGGTGGAAGCGGCTGACGTGCCATGGTGTTTCAGGGCCGAGCTCTTTGACAATGAAATCGGCTATGAAACGGAGCTGCTCCTCGGAGTCGTTGAGGCCTGGGATTATGAGGGTGGTCACTTCAACCCATATTCCCATGGATTTCATCTTCTTGAGCGAATCCAGGACTGGCTGAAGCCTTGCCCCACAGTATTTGCGGTAGAATTCATCTTCCCCTGCTTTAAGGTCAACGTTAGCGGCATCAAGGTAAGGGTGGAAGGCTTCAAGCATTTCGGGGGTCATGTAGCCATTGGTAACGTAGATGTTAGCAATTCCTTCCTGGTGAGCCAGGACGGCTATATCGTAGGCATATTCAAAAAATATGGTGGGTTCGGTGTAAGTATAGGCGATGCTTCGGGAGCCGTAGCGTTTGGCGTTGCGCACGATTGTTTCTGGGGGGACGTTTCCGCCAAGGATGCGGCCCTCTTCGCGGGGCATTTGGGAGATTTCCCAGTTCTGGCAGAATTGGCATCGGAAGTTGCAGCCTACGGTGGCTATGGAGAAAGCGGTAGTCCCTGGGTAAAAGTGGAAGAGGGGCTTTTTCTCCACCGGGTCTACAGCTTGGGATATTGCTTTACCGTAGACGAGTGTGTAAAGGGTACCGTTGCGGTTTTCCCTCACTCCACATATTCCCAATTTCCCTGGGGGGATTTTACACCGATGAGCGCAGAGGTTGCATTGAACCTTTCCATCCTCCAATTTTTGGTAAAGTCGTGCTTCCATCATACCAGCCTCCCAGGAAAAGTATAGCATTTTTCCAAAGGCCAGGCAACTTCCCCCAGCATTTGCGCCAAGAGATCGTTACCGGGTGGTAGAGGCAATTTTGAAAAAAGGCAGGGAAAAGCCTATGGCCGAATTGGCTTAAAAAAGGGAGATTTTCCATCCATCCCAATCCCAGCTGCGAGGCTTGGGGTTGAGAGGGCAATTTGTATTTTTGAAGGCAATATGCTAAAATGCCAAAGCATTTTTGGGAAAGGAGTGGTGGAAATGGATGCGCAGCAGGCTATAAGAGCAGTGGAAAGGGTAAATGAAAAGCCAACAATCCCAGAAATACGCCCTGGAGATACTGTCAGGGTCCACTATCGCTTCACTGAAGAAAAGACTGGCGAGGAAGAGAAAACTGAGAAGGTCCAGGTCTTTGAGGGCGTGGTCATAAAGATAAGGGGAACAGGGGCAGGAAAAACTTTTACGGTCCGCCGGATAGGAGCTCACAATATCGGGATTGAGAGGATTTTCCCCTTTTACTCCCCGAACATTGAGAAGATTGAAGTAGTGCGCCGGGCTAAGGTCCGAAGAAGCAAGCTTTATTACCTAAGAGGTCTCAGCGGAAAAGCCGCTCGCCTAAAGGAGAAAAGGGAATAAGAGCTGATGCGGCTTTCTCCTTTGGAGAAAGAGCTCCTGGCGAAAGGTTATTCTTACATCGCCGGTATTGATGAAGCTGGCAGAGGCGCTTGGGCTGGCCCGGTAGTAGCAGGGGCTGTAATTCTTCCGCTTGATAACCCTGAGATTGAATCTCTCCTGGCGGGGGTATGCGATTCTAAGAAACTCGCGCCCCTGCAGAGGGAGAGGCTATTTGAAGTTATCTCAGCCTTGGCTGTATCTTGGGGGGTGGGATTTGTGTCCCCAGAACGCATTGACCGAATAGGGATAGTCAAGGCTACCCGGGAGGCGATGGCCCTGGCTATTTCCCAACTCAACCCGCCCCCTCAATTCTTGCTCATTGATTACCTCCGCCTCCCCGAAGTCCCCATCCCCCAAGAGGCCATAGTTTCGGGGGATGATTCTTGCCTTTCAATCGCCGCCGCTTCCATAGTGGCCAAAGTCATTAGGGACAATTGGATGAAGGCGATGGATGCTGTCTTCCCCGGTTACAGGTTTTCGGACCACAAAGGATACGGCACTTCACGGCATCGGGAGGCTTTGCAGAAGTTAGGTCCGTCCCCCATACACCGCTCCTCCTTCGCTCCAGTGAAAGCTTTCTCGCTCAGGACCGGGCGGATTTCTTAACATTTCTTTCATAACTCTGCGGTATAATTTGGTGTGAAACTGTTTTTCAGGAGGTGGTTATGCGCCGCAAATGGTGGATAATTGGTTTGGTGCTATTCCTGATTGCAGGTGGGCTAATTTGGTGGGTAGCACTGAGGCCAAGAGGCAGATCCCAGAGCACCGTAGAAACAGTTCCGGTCCAGCGAGGGAATTTAGTAGTAACGGTCTCATCCGTAGGTACAGTTAAAGCGAAGGCGCAAGAAAGCTTGGCTTTCCAGATTTCAGGGAAAGTAGCGGAGATATTGGTGGAAGAAGGAGAATTTGTGCGGGAAGGGCAACCCCTGGCTCGCCTTGACACCAAAGCCCTTGAACTTCAGGTAGCTCAAGCTGAGGTGAACTTGGCCGTGGCCCAGGCTCAGCTCAATAAGCTCCTTAAGGGCAAAACTCAAGCCCAGATTGAAGCGGCCAGAGCAGCCTTCCGCAGCGCTCAGGCTGCTTATGAAGCGGCTAAGATTGAGGCCGCCAATAGGGATAAGCAAATCCGCCTGGCCGAAATAAACGTGGAAAAAGCCCGGATAGCTTTGGAGCAAGCCCAAGCTCAATACGATAAAGTTGGATGGAGGCCAGAGGCTGCTTCTTTGCCCCAAGCCCAACAGTTGCACCAGGCTACCTTGGATTATGAAGCGGCTAAACTCAATTATGAGCTCACTGTGGCCAAATATACCGATGCAGCCCTTTACAGTGCCGCTGCTCAATTGGCCCAGGCCAAAGCTCAGCTTGAGGAATTGGAAAATTACCCAACAGAAGAAGATTTAGCCATAGCTAAAGCCCAAGTCCGCCAAGCCGAGATTGCTTTGGAACAAGCTCGGTTGAACCTGGAAAATGCTACACTAAAAGCCCCATTTGACGGAATTGTGGCCGATATAAAAATTGTGAAAGGAGGCACTGCTGGCCCGAGCATACCAGCTATAACTTTGGTGGACCTTTCTTCGCTTGAAATTGAAACGCAGCTTGTAGAGGTGGATGTAGACAAAGTCAAGGAAGGGCAAGAGGTGGAGATTTCCTTTGATGCCTTGCCTGATCGCACCTACCGGGGTAAAGTGACGAAGGTAGGAAAAATTGGCCAGACTGTGCAAGGTGTGGTCAATTACCCTGTAACCATAACTATAGAGAACCCAGATGAACGCATAAAAGTGGGGATGACTGCGAACCTCAACATCCTGGTAGGCCGTGCTGAGAATGTCCTTTTGGTCCCAGTGAGGGCTATCCAATCCCGCGGAGGCAGGCAAATAGTAATGGTTAAGAGGGGCGAAAACTTCGCTCCCGTCCCTGTGAAAGTGGGCATGTCCAACAATGTTATGGCCGAGATTGTGGAGGGGGATATCAAGGAAGG
>CAYOIS010000024.1:14348-17400 GCA_964404055.1 uncultured Anaerolineae bacterium
CCGGCCTTGAGAGGGGTTTCCCTCTCCATTGAAAAAGGGGAAATGGTTGCAATAATGGGCCCTTCGGGCTCGGGTAAGTCCACCCTCATGAACATAATGGGCTGCCTTGACAAACCCACCTCCGGACGATACCGCCTTGAAGGCATCCCGGTTGAGACCCTAAACGAGAACCAACTGGCGGAAGTGCGCAACCGCAAGATAGGCTTCGTTTTCCAGATGTTCAACTTATTGCCCAGAGCTACTGCCCTTTACAACGTTGAACTTCCCCTCATCTACGCCGGGGTTGACGGCCAGGAGAGGAGAAGGCGAGCCATTGAAGCTCTCCAATCAGTAGGCCTTGGGGATAGGCTCAACCATAGGCCTTCTGAGCTTTCGGGAGGGGAGCAGCAGAGGGTAGCCATAGCCAGAGCTCTGGTCAATACCCCCTCAATAATCCTGGCCGATGAGCCAACCGGGAACTTGGATTCCAAATCGGGTAAGGAAATCATGGAAATATTCAGAAGGCTCAACATGGAGATGGGGATAACAGTGGTGCTGGTAACGCATGACCCGAAGGTTGCTTCTTATGCCGGGCGCATAATAAAGCTATTGGATGGGCAGATAGTGGGGGAGGAGAGGCCATGAATATGATGGAGAACCTGCGAATGGCTTTCCAGAGTATAATGGCCAACCGTATGCGCTCTGGCCTTACCATCCTGGGAATAATCATCGGTGTAATGGCCGTAATAACAATGCTTGCCATTGGAGGAGGAACGCAAGCCTCGGTTACAAGGCAAATTGAGAGCATCGGCACTAACCTGCTCATAATCCTTCCAGGGCGCATAACTATGGGATCTATAAGAGGAGGACTTGGCTCGGCCATAACCCTTACTTATGCTGATGCTGAGGCTTTAAGAAGATTGCCTTCTTTAAACGGCGTAGCCCCAGCGGTCCAAAGTGCAGTCCAAGTGGTCTACTTAGATTCCAACACTCAAACCAACTTAATCGGGACCACACCTGATTACGTTCAAGTGCGCAACCACAAGGTAGCTTTGGGCTCATTCTTCACCGATTCGCATATAAAGGCCCGCTCGTTGGTAGTTGTTCTTGGGGCCGATGTGGCCAAAACCCTCTTCGGGGACCAAGACCCAGTGGGGCAAGTGGTGAAAATCAACAGGGTTTCTTTCCGGGTCATCGGTGTTCTGGAAAAGAAAGGCGGTGCAGGGATGTTCACCCAGGATGATTTGGTTGTAATCCCCATAACCACCGCTTTCACTTACTTCCCCCGTCGTGCTGAGTGGCGGGGTCAACCAAGCGTAACAGCCATATACGCTCAGGCCAGGGATAGGAACTCCCTCAACCAAGCTATAGAGGAGGTCAGGAATCTACTTCGTGACCGCCACAACCTCTCCCCTACGGCTGAGGACGATTTTACAATCGTCACCCAAGAAGATATGCTTTCTATGGCCACCTCCATCACTAACATCTTCACCATTTTCCTTGGAAGCATAGGTGCGATTTCGCTAATCGTTGGTGGGATTGGCATAATGAATATAATGCTGGTCTCAGTTACCGAGCGGACACGGGAAATTGGGATAAGGATGGCAGTAGGGGCTAAGAGGAGAGACATCCTCCTGCAATTCCTGACCGAAGCCACTGTACTTAGCCTACTTGGAGGAATGATAGGGATAGTTTTAGGTTGGTTGGCCTCGTGGGGTATAGGCCGGATAAACATTGGGGGTAGCTATATACAGACTATGGTGACCCCGTGGTCAGTGCTTTTAGCGGTGATATTTTCGGCAGCGGTAGGGCTATTTTTCGGGATTTACCCGGCCAACAAAGCTGCCAGCCTTAACCCTATAGAGGCCCTTCGCTACGAGTGAAATCAGGCCCAAAATAATGTGCGGAGGGGAAATGGCTACGATATTAGTTGTAGAAGACAATCTCCCAATTCTTTACGGCCTTAAGGACTTATTGGAACGAGAAGGCTATGAGGTTCTGACGGCCAGGGACGGGATGGAAGCTTTGGAAATCATGGCCAAAACCCGCCCTGACCTCATAATAGCTGATATAATGATGCCCCGGATGGACGGTTACGCCTTTTACGAGGCTGTCAGAAGCAAGCCGGAATGGGTCCCAATCCCTTTCATCTTCCTCACGGCCAAAAGCTCCCTTGAAGACATAATACAAGGCAAAAGCTTAGGAGCCGAAGACTACATCACCAAACCATTTGATGTCCGAGAACTATTGGCTGTAGTTCGTTCCCGGCTGGAAAGGGCCAAGGCTATCCGAGAGGCAACGGAAGCAAAGATAGAAAAGCTCAAAGAGCAAATCATAACTGCCTTAAGCCACGAACTCCGCACCCCCCTTACCTACGTAGTGGGCTATACTGAACTGGCTTTGGAAGACCTCAAGTCCTTCCCTCCTAACGCTCTGCAAGATTACCTCCTAGAAGTGAAGAGGGGAGCTGACCGGCTCGTGAAGCTTGTTGATGATTTCCTACTACTCATCCAAATAGATACAGGGCGGGCAAAGGAGCAATTCCAGCGGTTTTCTGAAATAAGGAGTGACCTGGCGGATATAGTGGGGAAAGTAGTGGAGAAATACCGCCCTCTGGCCGAGAGCAAAGGAGTTCGGTTGGAATACCAAGTGACTTTCCCTATCCCGCCTGTTCGGATATTGGAGCCCTTTTTCGTAGATGCTTTAGGCCGACTTGTGGACAATGCCATCAAATTTTCCCTACGGGAAGAGAAGGAGGTAACAGTTTCCCTCCGCAAAGGGGAAGAATTTGTGGAGATAGCGGTAAAAGATAAAGGGATTGGGATTGCACCGGAAGAAATTCCCAATCTTTTTGAGCGCTTTCGGCAAATAGGCAGGGAAAAGACAGAGCAGCAGGGTTTAGGTTTAGGGTTAGCGATAGCTCACGAAATAATAAGCCTGCACGGGGGCAAGTTAGGTGTAGAAAGCGAACCTGGCCTCGGCAGCACTTTCACCATCTACCTTCCTCCAGCCATCCCCTAGAACCTCAAATTGGGAATAGAGGTGGCCGTGCCGTTCCCTCTATGAAGGCTTT
>CAYOIS010000025.1:0-17245 GCA_964404055.1 uncultured Anaerolineae bacterium
AGCTTTTTAAATCATAGCACATGGATAAAATCCCGTCAAGTAAGCGCAAGCATCAACTTGATTTGCCCCCGAAAACGGGGGCAGGGAAGAGTCCGTTGACCGGCGTTTTTGCTTAATGGCCCTATTTGTTGTATAATTTTCCCAAAATCAAACCTTCTAAGGAGGGCGCCATGGGTAAAAAGTTGGCTGCAATAGTAACGCTGGTCCTTGCCCTCGCCATGGTCATCTCCGCTTGTAAGCCCAAAGCTGCAGAACCCATCAAGATCGGCTTCGTTGGTCCCATAACTGGGAAGTGGGCCTACGAAGGCGAGGGAATGCTCAAAGTTGTAAAGCTCTTGGCCAAGCAAGTTAACGAGCAAGGAGGCCTCCTGGGCGGCCGCAAGATTGAAATCGTCCCTTGCGATGACAAGGGTGAAGCCAGCGAAGCCGCCCTCTGCGGCGATAAGTTGGCTGCCGAGAAGGTAGTGGCAGTCATCGGAAGCTACGCCTCCACCTGCACCGAGCCCCTATCCAAAGTCCTCAATGAGAAGAACATCCTTCAGATTACGCCTTCTTCCACTGCTACTGTCCTGACCACCAAAGGATATAAGCAGTTCTTCCGCACTTGCTTCCTGGATGACAAGCAAGGCCTCTTTGCAGCGGAGTTCTTCATCAAGAAAGGGTGGAAGAAAGCGGCCTTCATCCACGACAACTCCACTTACGCCAAAGGCTTGGCTGAGTGGGCAAAGAAGTACTATGAGGAAAGGGGTGGAACCACAGTCCTCTTTGACGCTATAACCCAGGGCGAGCAGGACTTCACCCCAATGCTAACTAAGATTAAGGCTGCTGCACCTGATGTGGTCTACTTCACCGGTTACCACCCCGACGGTGGCCTCCTTCTCAAGCAAGGCTACGAGCAGGGTGTCTTCCCCAAGATTCAGTTCACCGCCGGTAACGCCTGTAACAACCCTGAGTTCATTGAGATTGCCGGTAAAGAAGCTGCCGAGGGAGTCCTGGTGAGCACCGAACCGCTTCCTGGCGACCTCCCCTACCCCGAAGCTAAGAAGTTCATTGAGGACTTCAAGAAGGAGTACGGGGAAGAGCCTGCCAGCATCTGGTGGGTGATGGCCGGTGACGCCTTCAAAGTCATTGTGGAGGCCATAAAGGCGACTAACTCCACCGATACCAATAAGATGGCCGAATACCTCCATACCAAGTTCAAGGACTTCCCCGGCCTCACCGGACCAATCATCGGCTTTGACGAGAAAGGTGACCGGCTCGGCACCATCCACAAATTCTACGTCATAAAGGCTGGCAAGTTCGTGCCTACCGAGTAATTACTTTGAAGGGGGAGGCCAAAAGGCTTTCCCCCTTCAGACAAGCTTGCCTTGAAAACAAAGGGGGGAGAAGTTCTCCCCCCTTTGTAAAGTTTAGGAAGCGGAGGGGAAATGGACATAATTTTACAACAGTTGCTCAATGGCATCACCATCGGCTCTTTCTACGCCCTTATAGCTTTAGGCTATACAATGGTTTATGGTGTCCTTAAGCTAATAAATTTTGCCCACGGTGATTTGTTCATGTCCGGTTCTTACCTCGGCCTTACCATAATCTCAATCCTCATTGGAGCGGGGTTGGGAAGCGAAGCCTTATTGTGGGCTTTGGCCGGTGTTTTTATTGTAGTTATGGCAATCGTAGCCGGGCTTGGGGTTGGGATTGAGAGGGTTGCTTATCGCCCTCTCCGCAGAGCAGGTAGGCTTGCCCCAGTAGTATCAGCTCTTGGGGTCTCTATAGCCCTCCAGAACGCTGTAATGCTTATCTACGGACCACGATACAGGGTTTATCCTAAAGGGGTAATTCCAACCATTTACTGGCAAGTGGGAGGGCTTCAGATTAGCTTCCTCCAAGTTTTCGTCCTTGTCCTTTCCCTAATTCTCATGGCCACGCTCTACTACTTCATCCATTACACAAGGCTTGGCACAGCCGTAAGGGCGACGGCTTTGGATCACGATGTCGCCAGGCTTATGGGTATAGATGTTGACGCTATTGTGCGCCTTATCTTCATAATAGGGCCGGCCTTGGGGGCTGCCGGCGGGATTATGGTAGGCCTTTACTATGGCCGCATAAACTTCACCCTGGGCTGGGGCTACGGCCTTAAAGCCTTCACCGCTGCTATTTTGGGTGGGATTGGGAACATACCAGGGGCAATGGTGGGCGGTATGCTCCTTGGTCTTTTTGAAACTTTGGCTGCTGGCTTTATCCCCCAAGGCGGGGCTTGGAAAGAAGCCATCGTCTTCTTAATCTTGATACTTATCCTTGTAGTCCGACCAACAGGCCTCTTAGGCGAAAGGGTAGCCGAAAAAGTCTAGAGAGAGGTGACGGATGAGCAGGCTTTTAACTCGGCTTAAGAGCTTGGATCGCCGCATACTTTACGGGGCTTTATTAGCTGCAGTTCTCCTTTTCCCCATAGTTGTGAGGAACGATTACTGGATTTCCACACTGGTCTTTTTCGGGATATGGGCTATCCTCGGGCTTAGCCTCAACATAATTGTGGGGTATGCCGGACTTTTCCAGCTTGGTCATGCTGCCTTTTGGGCTGTAGGTGCTTATACTACGGCTATCCTGAACATCTATTACAAAGTTCCAATCCTTGTATGTTTGCCCATAAGCGCTCTGGTCGCCGCTTTCTTTGCCATCATCATATCCAGACCTATTTTGCACCTCAGGGGCGATTATCTCTGCATCGTGACCATAGGCTTTGGAGAGATTGTTCGGCTTTTCCTGTACAATGACCCCTTCAAGATAACTGGCGGAGTGAATGGCTTGAGGGGAATAGCCCGACCTTCCATATTTGGCTTGGAGATAAATACGCCCACAGCCTATTACTACTACGTGCTTTTCTTTGTAATAATCACCATCATTGTGATGCAGAGGCTGGAGAATTCAAGGCTTGGGCGGGCTTGGAACTATGTGCGGGAGGATGAGACGGCTGCTGAAGCCATGGGCATTGACACAGTAAAGGTTAAGCTCCTTGCTTTCGCCTTAGGGGCTGCTTGGGCTGGAGTTGCCGGGAATATATATGCCAGCCGCTATACTGTTATCGCCCCTGAAACCTTCAGCTTCTGGAACTCTGTGATTATGTTCTGCATAGTGGTCCTTGGGGGCTCAGGCTCCATACCTGGGGTCTTTGTAGGCACATTGGGGATGATTGTGCTCCCTGAGGTCCTGAAGAGCATCCTCTCTTCAATCTTGGAGTGGAGACTTCTCATCTTCGGGATTGCGATGGTGGTCATGATGATTTTCCGCCCTGAAGGGCTTTGGCCTCACAGCCGTTATCGCCTTGAACTACGCCGTGAAGAAACTTCTTCTTGATGTTTGGAGGCGGAGATGGCTCTTCTGGAGGTAAAGAACTTAACCAAAAGCTTCGGTGGACTTGTAGCCGTTAACGATGTAAGCTTCCACTTGAACGAAGGGGAAATCTTGGGAATGATAGGCCCAAACGGTGCAGGCAAGACCACGGTCTTCAACCTCATTACCGGCATTTTCCCGCCCGATAAAGGGGAAATACGCTTCAATGGCCGCAGCTTAATAGGCCTTCGGCCTCACCAGATAACTGAGCTTGGGATTGCCAGAACTTTCCAGACCATAAGGCTTTTCCCGAACCTTACAGTTATGGAGAACGTCATGGCCGGCCTCCATTGTCGCACGAAGGCTGGCCTTTGGGCTTCCATACTACAAACTAAAGCGCAGAGGGAGGAGGAAAAGTTCATCCGGGAAAAAGCCCTTGAGTACATTCACTTCATGGGCCTTGGGGGTTTGGAATTTGAGCTAGCCAAGAACTTGCCCTTTGGCCTGCAAAAGCGTCTGGAAATAGCCCGAGCTTTGGCCACCGATCCTCGCGTACTCATGCTTGATGAGCCTGCTGCTGGCCTTAACGAGCAGGAAACTTCGGAACTTATGGATTTAATAGCCAAATTGAGGAATAAAGGCATCACAATTTTCCTCATTGAGCACGATATGAAAGTGGTGATGGGCATATCGGAGCGGATTATAGTCTTGGATAACGGCTACAAGATTGCTGAAGGGACCCCGGAGGAAATACAACGCAACCCCCGCGTCATTGAGGCCTACTTGGGTAAGGAGGAGTAGGAATGGCCCTCTTGGTTTTGGAAAACGTCCACACCTATTACGGCAGCGTCCACGCCCTCAAGGGAATAAACCTAACAGTTGAGGAAGGAGAGATTGTAACCCTGATTGGGGCTAACGGAGCGGGGAAAACCACTACGCTCAAGACCATCTCTGGACTCATAAAGCCAAGGGAGGGCAGAATCATCTTTGATGGCCAAGAGCTTAACAAAGTCCCTGCCCATAAAATCGTATACATGGGCATATCCCATGCGCCGGAAGGGAGGAAAATTTTCCCCACACTTACGGTGGAAGAGAACCTTCTCCTTGGGGCCTATAGCCTGGGGAATGACCGCAAGGCTATTGAGGCAAACAAAGAGAGGGTTTTTGCCCTCTTCCCCCGCTTAGCCGAAAGGAGAAAGCAGCTTGCCGGAACCCTTTCTGGTGGTGAACAGCAAATGCTGGCCATAGGGAGAGCTTTAATGTCTAGGCCTCGCTTGCTCCTTCTGGACGAGCCATCCCTTGGCCTTGCTCCAATGCTGGTAAAGGCTATATTTGAAACCATAAAGGAGATAAACCGGCAGGGGGTGACAATCCTATTGGTTGAGCAGAACGCCAGGGCTGCTTTAAAGCTGGCCCAAAGGGCCTACGTCCTGGAAACAGGCCGTATAGTACTAAGCGGGCCTTCCCATGAACTATTGCAGGACGAAAGGGTCCGCAAAGCTTACTTAGGGGAAAGGTAACATGAGTAGCCGTGAAGAAATCCTTCGCCAGGCTGTGGAAAGCTTGATGGAAGATGAGCGCCTTCGCTCTAACCTTACCGATCAAGAGGCTGAAGTAGTCCTGAACTGGGCAAGCAGCTGGCTTGAGAAAAGAATCCTCTCGGCCTCGGAAGAGAAAGTGGAAGAAGTAGCCAGTAAAGAGAAAAAGCGGGTGAGAAACCTCTTGATTTCCTTAAACAACTTGCTCCTTTACTCCCACTCTCCCACCCTGAGCATGGCGGTAGGGTTAGTGGAGAAGCACCTTAACGAAGGTGTCCCCTTTTCCACAAAAGAAATACTTGAATTGATTACCGAGCTGGCTGGGATAATATGGGAAAGAAGAGGCAGTGGCTTTTAGCCGGTATTTTTATCGTATTACTGTTGCTTGCTTGCTTAGCAGCCTTAATCCTATTTGCCCCCACACTTTACCCTACCCTGACGCCCTCTCCTACTTTGGAAGCCAAGGCCTGGTACAAAGTATACTTTACCGCTCCAGGCTCAGAGCCAATAGACAAGGGCCTTGAGGAATTCATAAAATCGGCAACCTACTCCGTTGACATGGCCATATACCAGCTGGATTTGCCCAATATAGTTAATGCTCTTATAAAGGCGGCTCAAAGAGGAGTAAAGGTGAGGGTTGTAACCGATATTGACATCCTCAACGACGAAAAGGAAAGCGCTTCTTTCTGGGAGCTTAAGAGGCGGGGGATACCAGTAGTAGGAGGAAATACTTCCGGAATCATGCACAACAAGTTCGTAGTGGTGGATGGGAAAGCCGTATGGACTGGCTCCTGGAATTTTACCGTCAACGATACAATCCGTTACGATAACAATGCACTGTTGATTTACTCCCCAGAACTTGCCCGCAATTACTCGGTAACTTTCAACAAAATGTTTGAGGAGAAGAAATTCGGGCCAAGCCGAAAACCCGGAGGAACTACCCCCCGCCTTGTGATTAACGGCGTCCCTGTTGAAAACTACTTTTCCCCTGAAGACAAAGTGGGTGAGAAAATCACCGAAAAGCTTAAACAAGCCACCTCTTCCATCTACTTCATGGCTTTCTCCTTCACCGACGACCGGATGGGGAAAGTCTTGCGGGAAAAGGCAAAGGCCGGCGTCCTTATCCAAGGAGTATTTGAAGCCGTTGGCTCCCAGACGAAATACAGCGAATTCGGAGCTCTGAGAGAAGCTGGCATTGACGTCCGGCAAGACGGTAATCCTTACCTCATGCATCACAAGGTCTTCATAATTGACGAAAAAATCGTAATCACCGGCTCCTTCAACTTTTCAGCCGGGGCTGATGAATCCAACGATGAAAATGTCGTAATCATAGAAGACCCAGCTTTAGCCGAGGCTTTCATAGCCGAGTTCCAGCGGGTTTATTCGGCAGGCAAGCGGTGAGGAGGATAAAATGCCCGAAGAGATTGACTTGGAAACTTATTGCGAGGAGATAGATGCCCTTATAAGTGAGGGTAGAAGTGAGGAAGCCATAACAGCGGCTCGCCACATCCTTTCCTTTTACCCCAAATTCATAGAAGCTTACCGCCTACTGGGGAAAGCATGCCTTGAGAAAGGGGACATCGCCAGTGCCGCCGACATGTTCATGAGGGTATTGGGGGCCGATCCTGAGGACTTAATCGCTTACGTGGGTTTAGCCGATGTCTATAAAGCCTTGGGGAAAACAGAGCAAGCGATTTGGTATCTGCAGCGGGCTTTGGACCTTGCCCCTGCGCATAAAGAGTTAAGGAAAGAGCTGGATAACCTCTACCGAGAAGCTGGCATACCCGAACTTGTACCACATTACACTTTGGCTGGACTCGGACGCATTTATTTGAAGAACGGCCTCCTTGAGCAAGCTCATCAAGCTTTGACCGAAGCCTTGGAGAAAGAGCCGGGCAGAGTTGATGTGCAAGTGACTCTGGCTGAGGTGCAGTGGCGGTTGGGGAAACGCTTGGAATCTGCTCAAACTTGCCTTGAAGTGCTGGATACATTGCCCTATTGCCTTAAGGCTAACCTTATCCTTGGCTACCTATGGAGCTCCGTAAACCCAAGCGAAGCCAAAATTAGGTTTGAAATAGCCCAGACTCTTGACCCGTTGAACCGAAAGGCATGGGAGCTTTTCGGCAAAGAAAGTCCACTTCAGCCACGTAGGGTAAAAATACCCAAATTTGAAATCGCCCCTACACCGGTGGAAGTGAGAGGGGAAATGCCTGCTTGGCTTGAGACTTTAGAACTGGAGGAGGAACTTCCGCCTTTACCTGAGGAGGTGGCGAAGCCCGAAATTGAAGAAATTGCTAAGGAAGAGGCCATAGCCTTAGAAGAAGCTCTTAAGGAAGCTGAGGAGCTTCCCCCTTGGCTTAAAGGTGAAGAAATCCCTCCCGAAGAAGCCCTTGAAGAAGCGCCAGTAGAAGTTCCTCCTCTGCTTGAGGAGGAATTGCCTTTGGAAGAACTTCCTCCTTGGCTTAAGGGTGAGGAGGTTATCCCCGAAGAAAAGGCTCCTGAAGAAGCACCAGCAGAAGTTCCTCCCCTGTTTGAGGAAGAATTGCCTTTGGAGGAACTTCCTCCTTGGCTTAGGGGGGAAGAGGTTATCCCTGAAAAAGCATTAGAGGAAAGGCTTCCCGAAGAGGCCCCAGTAGAGATTCCTCCTTGGCTTGAGGAGGAGGTCGTCGAGGAAATGCCTCCGGAGGAACTTCCGCCATGGCTTAGGAGAGAGGAGGTTCTTCCGGAGGAAGCCTTGGCTGAAGAAAGGCCTCCCGAAGAAGCACCAGTGGAGGGGCCTTCCTGGCTTGAGAGGGAGGTTGCTGAAGAAGTGCCCCCAGAAGAAATTCTACCCTGGCTCAAGGGTGAGGAAGCTGGAGTTCCAGAAGAAGTAACCCTGGAAGAGGTACCGGCGGAAATACCCCCTTCACTTGAAAAAGAGGTACCACCAACCCCTGAAATTGTCCCACCTTCTTGGATAGAAAGCCTTAGGCCCTTAGCCGAAACTTTCTTAGAGGAAGAAATAGAGATGGCCCTTGCCGCCGAGGCCGAAATGGCTGCAGAAGAAAAGAAGGAGGTGGAAAAGCCTCCTTCTCCACCTCCTAAACCCCAAAAAGCCGAAGAACTCCTGGAAGCAGCTAAGCGTTGTGCTCAGGAAGGAGCATGGGAAGAGGCTATTCACTACTACCGGAAGCTCCTACAGCGCAAAAAATACTGGGAAGAAATACGCCAAGATTTAGAGGCAGCTTTAGAGAAAGGCGCAGTTTTCCCTGGAATTTATGAACTCTTGGGGGACATATATCGGGAGAAAGGCCTTTTGGACCAAGCCTTGGAATTTTACAGGAAAGCCCTGTCAAGTTGAAATGGCTTCCCAATCCGTTTTGCCGCAAAAAGGGGGACTGAAAAAGCCAGCCTGGAGAAAACCCAAGGAGGAATTGCCATGGCTATGGAAAGAAGCCTCGTAATCATAAAGCCCGACGGAGTCCAAAGAGGCCTTATCGGTGCCATAATCTCCCGGCTGGAGAACCGAGGCCTTAAGATAGTAGCGATGAAAATGATTCAAATGGACGAAGACTTAGCCCGCCGTCACTATGCCATCCATGAAGGAAAACCGTTCTTTGAAAGCCTCATAAAATACATAACCTCAGCCCCAGTGGTGGTCATGGTAGTGGAAGGCCCTAGGGCTGTGGAAGTAGTGAGGAAAACCATGGGGGCAACAAACCCCGCTGATGCAGACCCTGGGACCATAAGGGCCGATTTTGCCTTAGAAATCGGCCGCAACCTCATCCATGGCTCCGATTCCCTTGAAACTGCTGAAAAAGAGATAAGCCTTTTCTTCAATCCTTCCGAAATCCTCTCTTACACCCGTGATACTGACCGTTGGATTTTTGAAAACCCATAGGAGGCCCAAAGATGGATTTCGCACTCAATGAAGAGCAGGAAATGTTCCGTAAAACAATCAGGGAATTCGCTGAGAAGGAAATAATGCCAAGGGCCCAGGAAATAGACCTCAAAGGCGAATTCCCCTGGGATATAATCAGGAAAATGGCCGACCTTGGGCTCATGGGGCTGCCTTTCCCTGAAGAATACGGGGGAGCTGGCGGAGACACCATATCTTACGCTATAGCTGTGGAGGAAATAGCCAGAGCCTCAGGTTCTGTAGCCATAACTTACTCTGCCCACATTTCCTTAGCTTGTTCGCCCATCTACCTTTTCGGGACCGAGGAGCAAAAGAGGAAATACTTAATCCCTATGGCTAAGGGCGAAAAAATCGGGGCCTTTGGCCTCACCGAGCCGGGAGCAGGAAGCGATGCTGCCGCCATCAAGACCAGGGCTGTCCTTGATGGAGATGAGTGGGTCATAAATGGCCAGAAAATCTTCATCACCAATGGCTCAATAGCTGATGTAGTAGTGATAGCGGCCGTTACTGACCCCGCTAAGGGCAAGAAAGGAATATCCAACTTCATAGTAGAGAAAGGAACCCCTGGCTTCCGCGTTGGAAGGGAAGAAGACAAGATGGGCCTCAGGGGTTCCGTTACTTCTGAGTTAATCTTTGAAAATTGCCGGATACCGAAGGAGAACCTCCTGGGCAAAGAAGGTGAAGGCTACAAACAATTCCTGATGACCCTTGATGGTGGCCGGATAGGCATAGGGGCCATGGCTGTTGGTTTAGGCATGGCAGCCCTGGAAGCGGCCGCAAAATATGCCAAGGAAAGAGTGCAGTTTGGACAACCCATCGCTGAATTCCAAGCCATCCAATGGATGATAGCCGATATGGCCACTGAATTGGAAGCAGCAAGGCTCCTTGTTTTAAGAGCAGCTTGGCTCAAAGACCAAGGCCAGCGTTTCACCAAAGAGGCGGCCATGGCCAAGCTCTTTGCCTCTGAAGCAGCGGTAAGGGCTTGCTATAAAGCAATCCAAATCCACGGTGGTTATGGCTACACCAAGGATTATCCAGTTGAAAGGCTTTACCGTGACGCCAGGCTTACCACCATAGGCGAGGGGACGAGCGAGATACAGCGCTTGGTAATAGCTCGGCACATTTTGGAAAGATTTTAAGATGGGGGTTTGGGCCAAAATCATCATTGGCGATAGCCGAAATATGGCAGAGGTGGCCGACGGGAGCGTTAGTTTAGTGGTTACTTCGCCACCGTACTGGCATATTAAGGATTACGGGGTGCCAGGCCAGATTGGTTATGGGCAGACTTTTTTCGGGGCGTGGCCCTCAACTAACGGTGGTGGGAATTACTGGCGGTTAGGGGCTTCCCACTTCCTCCAATTTTCTGGAATCCCATGCCTCAAACGCCATACTACCCCAACAGGATAACCCACCATCTTGGCCAAATCGCCTGTAACCCGAATTATAGGAACCAAAAGGAAAGCAATCACTTTCTCCTGAAAAGATAAACCATTCATCATCCGAAAAAGGCGGCGGTAGGGGCTTCGCAAATACAAAATTCCGCCGATAACGAAACCAAGCCACCAAATGGGGTTTAACTTAAGCCCAAGTAAGAACAAAGCTGGAACCAAAACAAGGTAGGTGCTGTACCTTATAAAGTGCCTTAAACGCCATAAATCGGCTTTTCCATCCCCTCGAGCATAGCGATAGTATTGGATGAAGAAATCCCGCAAATTTGTCCTGGGCTTGAAGTAGGCTATAGCTTCAGGGACAAAGGGGAAAGGGCCGTAAAGCTTGCGCAGCTTAAAATCAAAAATCAAATCCTCGCAATAATCAAGCCATTCCGGGTAACCGCCAACCTTTTCCCAAGCTTCTTTCAAAAAGGCAACCGACCTACTGGAGGGCAAGAACTTGCGTGGGTTCACATCTTCCAAAGAGGGTAGGACTGTAGCACCCATGGCTGTCTCAAAAGCTCCTTCCACATCCGGGAGGAAAAAACCGCTTACTACTTTTGCCCCCTCTTCAAAGGGCTTAAGCAGAGCTTCAAGCCAGTTAGGAGAAAGCCTGACCCCGGCATCGGTAGAGGCAATGATTTCACCAGATGCTTCCTTTATAGCCAAATTTCGTCCTTGGGAAATGTTAAGCCCTGGCTTAACAATCAATTTAAGCGGGAGTTCCTTGGCCCAAGCCTTTATCACCTCCACCGTTTGGTCAGTAGAGCCTCCATCCACTATAATTACTTCATCAGGGGGGCGAGTTTGAGACTTAAGGGAAGCCAAAAGCTTCCCAATGGTTTTCCCTTCGTTTTTGACGGTTACAATTACTGATACCTTAGGAGTCATGGCGATGAAATCCTCACGCTGGAGCATTCTTATAGTGCTTTTGCTTTTGGATTACCTGGTTTTAGCCCTTTTGTATAACGTAGCCACTTACCAGGGCCAGTCTACTCCAACTCCCACAAGAACCCCTAAACCAACCTTTACTCCTGGGGTCCCGTTGCAAATCTTCACCCCAACCCCGGCCATTTCAGCCATCCATAAAGTAATGGAAGGGGAGGACTTGAGCCTAATCGCTTCCATTTATGGCGTCCCTGAGGATGAAATCTTAAAAGCCAACGGCCTTTCGGACCCTGCTTCCATAAAGCCAGGGCAAGAGTTAATCATCCCCCTTAACCCTTGATACGAATGGTCGTTAATTCTAAGGGCGGCAAATCTTTCACCCTCAAGAAAAGCCGGTATTGTCCCGCGGGAGCATTCGGGGGGATTTGGAGAGCAAATTGGCCGCGTACCACTTCCTTTTCTCCCCATTGTGAAGTCGGGTAATCAATCCCCGCCAGAGGGCCCTCTACGGAAGCGAGTTTACTTCCCCCTACTAAGCTTAGCTCTAAAGTCCAATCCTCTTGGGGCTTCAAAGAAGCTTGCCAATAGAGATTGACCAGGATTATGTCCCCAGGGCCAATTGGAGCATCGGGGATGTGCTCAAATCCTAGCTTGAACAGGTCATATCCCAGGAGCTCAAAAGGGCCGAGGCGAGCTGTCCGTCTGCGGGTTATACCCAAAGCTTCTACAGGGATAGGCTGTGAGGGTCTAAGCACCTTTATGTTACCCAAATCCAAGTGGTCCTTGCCTGATACTGGAAGGCGTTCTCCTGTCTCGGAATCATAGACAGCTAAGATAAGGGAATACAAGCCTGGTGGGGTTCCAGGCCTAATCATAAGCCCAATGTTGTCAATTATAATCTCCCCAGGCTCCCAAGAAGCTGTTGGGCGGCGGCCCCCTTCAGGTTCAGCATCGTACTGCGAGGCCACTAACCCGTTGGAATTAAGCAGTTGTACGGTAACTTTGTAACGGCGAGTGGTAGGCCTTTCTGCCAACCAAGTTAATATGACTGGCAATACCCCGCCGCTCTCAACTTCTTCCGCCCCTACCAAATAGCCTGTGAGTCGGAAAAGGGTTGGGGAACCAAAAGCTTTCCCATTTGTCCCCTCTTTTGGCCCAAGGACCTGGCTCTCAGGGACAACATAAATGGCAAATCGGACGTTCCCTCGCCAACTTTCTCCAACCTTGAAAGAGTGTTGCTCCAGCCACTTCTCTACCATTCCTTCGGGGTCAGCTTCCTTTTCACCCCACAATACGGCAAAAATTTTCCCAGGGTGCGAGGTCACTATGGCTAATTCCTCCTCAAGCTTAGCGCGGACTGGCGGCCTTTCCCTGGGAAGCGGATAGATTGGTAGCTTGCCTTTGTAGTAGTAGCGGAAAACATCTATCTGCCCTGGGGCATTGAGTATTATGGAATCGCCAGGTTTCTCCACAGCCTCAATATAACGGGCGATGCCTCGGTAATCGTCCTTGGCGAAATGGAAGTAAAAGTTGTTAAGGGCTACGGAGAAAACGAGGATGATGCTTGCCAGGTAGAAAGCCTCTAAAAGACGTTGGTAACCTTTCAAACCCCTTAGGCCTGAAGCTAAAAGCAAGCAAAAGGGGGGTGAAGACACTAGGAGGAATTTGAGGTAAGCTCCCCTAAACAGCCCCAAGGTTAGCATCATGAAGAGAGGAGCCAGAAGCCAAACCCAGAGGGTTGCCAGTGGTTGCCAGTTTCCCTTCCAGTTAATCGCTGAAGCGCCACAAGCCGAAAAAAACAAGAGGACAGGAAAAGCTAAAGGAAGCCCAGAAACAGGGCCAAGGGCAATCGCCTTTAAAGCTTCTCTAACCATTGTAATAGCTCCGTATTCCGCAATGGCTGGCCAAGAAGTCAACCTTTCGGCGGCGATGGGAATCCAAGGGGCATAAAGGGCGATGGAGATAGCCTGAAGGAGAAACCAGCGGGATACGTAGCCTTTAAGCCCAAGCCTTCTCTTCAGGTGGTTTGCAGTTAAGAAGAAGAGGAAAGCAACGTTTTCCACCGCCAGAAGTATGGGGAAGGAGTAATGAGTATACAAGCCTGCGCTTGTGGAAAGCATGAAGATTATTCCTGCCAATAAGCTTTCTTTCTTCAACCAGCGCAAGGCTCCCAAGAAAGAAAGCGCTCCAAGAAAAGCGGCCAGGATGTACATCCGGGCTTCTTGGGAATAATAAATTTGGAAAGGATGGAAAGCGGCTAAAGCCATAGCCGCTAAGCCAACTTTCCTACTCCAGAGTTCTCTTCCCAAAGAATAAACCAGCGCTACCAATAGAGTGCCCAAGAAAGCAGATAAAGTCCTTAGAGCCCATTCTGAAGAGCCCAGAGGGGTAGTCCAGAGCTTTAGTAGCCAATAATACAGCGGAGGATGGATATCAGCAGCGGAATGGAGAGCTATAGAAGGCAAATCCCTTAGGGCCATGGCTGCGCTGTTTCCCTCATCGGCCCAGAGGCTTTGAAATCCGAGCCTGTATAACCGCAAGTAGAAAGCGATAAAAAGTAGGGAAAACTGGATAACTGCGAGCTTGCCTTTTGAGCTTAGCCTCATCCTTTCTCCGAGCAAGCCAATTTTTCTGAAATTATAACACGGGGGCAAACAAGGAGCAAAGCTCAAGGAGTTTTAGTGAAGGCGTTCAAAGCGGGGTAAAAAAGCCCCTAATAGGCCTTGACAAGGGGAAGAATTAGCGCTATCATGAAAATAGAAGGTTTTAGGTTGGATTCCTGTAAAAGTGAGGATTGAGGAAGGGAAAAGCGCCCTGAGTAAAAGAGTTGACACCTTCCTTGAAGGACCAGCGAGGGTAAAAAGTTCCCCTTTGGATGCTGCATTAATTTTTTATTTCTCCATCGCTTTCAATTTCCCTTTCGCATGATAAAATTCCCTATAGGGGGTAGGAAAGATGGCGAGGAAGAATTCACGAAAATTTGAAGCAACAGACATGGAGGATGTGCCAGAAGTTGTGGATGAAGCGAAGTTAGATGACCCGGAGGAAATTGACGTGATAGAGCACCTTTTAAACTTGGGAAGGACCAATGGCTTTGTCACTTACGATGATGTGTTGGATGCCCTCCCTGATGCGGAAAAGGATTTGGACCGCCTTGAGGATATATTTAACGCTTTGTTTGAAGAAGGCATTGAAGTTAGCGAGGGACCTCTCCCGCGCAAAGGCCGCCCCACTTCTTCGGCTGAAGCTTACGAGGATGTGGAAGTGGATGATACAATAAGCCTGTACCTCAAAGAAGTGGGAAAGGTGCCGCTTTTAACCCCGGAAGAGGAAGTGGAGTTAGCAAAGAAGATAGAAGAAGGGCGATTGGCTAAGAAACGCTTGGCTAAGGGGGTTTCAGACCCTGAGGAAAGGAAGAGGTTGGAAAAGCTTGTGGAAGAAGGGAAAGAAGCTCAAGACCACTTGATAAAGGCCAACTCCAGGCTTGTAATAAGCGTGGCTAAAAAGTACATGGGACGCGGCGTGCCCTTCCTGGACTTGATTCAGGAAGGGAACATAGGGCTGATAAGGGCTGTGAAAAAGTTTGACTACCGCCGTGGTTACAAATTCTCAACCTACGCTACTTGGTGGATACGACAGGCCGTCACCAGAGCTATAGCTGACCAAGGGCGAACGATAAGAGTCCCAGTTCACATGTATGAGCAGATAAACCAATTAGCCAGGGCTGTTCGGAAGCTTGTTCAGGAGCTTGGCCGGGAACCAACCGCCGAAGAGATAGCTGAGGAGCTCGGAATCCCTCCAAGCAAGGTGGAGCAAATAATAAAAGTGTCACAACACCCTATCTCCCTTGAAACCCCTGTCGGTGAAGAAGAGGATAGCTTCTTGGGCGATTTCATAGAGGACGAATCTTCGCCCTCTCCTACTGAGTCAGCTTCCCAGTCGCTATTGCGGGAGCAGATTGAGGAAATCCTCAAATCCCTTAGCCCGAGGGAAGCTAAGATTCTCAAGCTGCGCTTCGGCCTTTTGGATGGCTACAGCTATACCTTAGAAGAAGTGGGGCGAAAATTCGGGGTAACGCGGGAGAGGATAAGGCAGATAGAAGCGCAAGCACTTGGCCGGCTGAGGCATCCATCTCGGAGCCGTAAGCTTAAGGACTTCCTAAAATAAAAAAATGGCGGCGGCAGGATTCGAACCTGCGACCCGGCGATTATGAGCCGCCTGCTCTGCCAGCTGAGCTACGCCGCCAAAATTGCGGGGGCAGGATTCGAACCTGCGACCTTCGGGTTATGAGCCCGACGAGCTACCGCTGCTCCACCCCGCTTTCTTTAATAATTATATACCATGCACCTCAACAAGTCAAGAGCAATGGAAGGGGCAGGTGTGTCCCAGAATTGTGGGGCTCTCATTTTCCCACCCTCGTTGGCTGAGGGCCCGCCAACGTTTTAGGCCCCACTCGGTGGCAAATTGGTAAGAGTTAGCAACTCACCCCTTGTTTTTATTTGGGAGCACATCCCCCAAGCTCTCTGGGATGGGGCTACGCCCCCTCCACCCCCAGTTTTTAATCAAGGCCAGCTTATGCTGCCCATTAGCCAAAGGCCCAAAGGTAATGACTCCAGTCGGCATGGACGGCCAACAAGCCGCGAGTGAGGCCTAAGGTTGGCAAACCACAGCCAGCGGGGTGGGGAAAATGTTGGAACACACCCAACTACGAAAGTAATCCCACCAAGTGGGTGGTTAATTGGGGGCTGGCGAAGAGATTTCCACCGCAAAACTCGTGAAAGGAGGAAAAAAGATGAAAGCTTTAAACCTATGGCGCAAACTGAGCTTGCCCCTCAAAGTCGGCATAACGTTTGGAACTCTCGGCGCTCTCTTAACCGTTATAGGCCTCATAAGGCAGGGCAATATTAACCCCTTCTCCATCCTCTTAGGTATCTTAATCCCAGGCCTTGCGTGGGGAGTGGTCAGCTGGGCCATAACTTTCGCCGTAGTAGAAGTGGAAAAAGAAGAATGAAGGTATCAACCGTAGGGGAATTTGGCCTAATTGAAAGGCTTCGCCGCTTCTTGAGCGAGCCTGACCCCAGAGTAATTGTAGGCATCGGAGACGATGTGGCCGTCCTGGAAGGGCCAGGAGATATGCTCCTCTTGGCCACTTGCGACATCCAAGTAGAAGGTGTTCATTTCCTCCGTTCCCTCATAACCCCTTACCAGCTCGGCCGAAAGGCTTTGGCTATAAACTTGAGCGATATCGCTTCCATGGGCGGGTTACCGGACTTCGCCCTAATCTCCTTAGCTTTCCCGCCCGATACCGAGCTTGAGTTCATTGACGAGCTTTACCGTGGTCTAAGGGAAGAGGCTGAGGAAGCTGGCGTAAAGATTGTGGGCGGGAACATAGCTCGCCTCCCTGAGCGCTTTGCCGTTGATGTTTTCCTCATAGGCCGGGTTGAAAGAGATTTGTTCTTGACCCGCCGGGGGGCAAAGCCAGGGGACTTGCTCATGGTCACAGGAACCCTCGGGGACTCAGCAGCAGGGCTTGCTCTCCTACTTAAAGGGGTTCGGGAAGAGAGATTTGCTTCCCTCTATAGCGCCCACCTTACACCTAAGGCCCGGCTCAGAGAGGGCCGCACCCTTGCCATCAGGAAATTGGCTTCTTCAGCAATAGACATAAGCGATGGGCTTGCTAAGGATGTAGGCCACATTTGCGATGAAAGCGGGGTGGGGGTTGTGATACGGTTGGCCGACATCCCCCTTTCCCCTGAGCTTAAAGAAGCGGCATCACTTTTGGGCGAGGACCCCTTCCGTTGGGCTTTAGCTGGGGGAGAGGACTACCAACTTCTATTCACTGTCCCGCCGGAAAAAGCTCCTCAAGTTCGCCAAGCCCTTTACCCTACCCCGGTTGCCGAGATAGGCGTAATTTTAGACCCTCAAGAGGGCCGCTATCTCCTTCTGCCCGACGGCTTAAAGCGACCCCTTGAGCCTGAGGGTTGGGACCATTTTGCCCTATGATGCAAGGTGAACTGGCTTGGGCACCGCATGTTATCCAGGCCCGAGGACGCTACTACATGTTCACCGAATGACCTCGGCTAATGGCATATTGTGGCAGGACCATCGCGAGGTCTTGCTCTGCAAGCCTTTCTGGATTTGGGGTTGCGAGATGGGCGTCAACGAGC
>CAYOIS010000026.1:0-17074 GCA_964404055.1 uncultured Anaerolineae bacterium
GTGACCGAAATAAAAGGCGCATGCCCACACGATTGCCCTGATACCTGCGCCTTCATAACCAAAGTAGAGGGCGGGAAAGCCATCTCCATCCAAGGCGACCCTTCCCACCCAATAACCCAAGGCTTCCTATGCATCAAACTCAACCATTACCTGGAATGGGTGTATAACCCCCGCCGCGTCCTCTACCCCCACCGCCGAAAAGGCCCAAAGGGTTCCGGCCAATTTGAAAGGATAACGTGGGAACAAGCCCTTGAGCTAATATCCTCACGCCTTAAAGAAATCCTAACACGCTACGGCCCTGAAGCCATCATGCCCTACAGCTACTCCGGAACCTTGGGAATCCTGAACTTTGGAAGCATGGACAGAAGGTTCTTCCATCGCCTCGGTGCCACCCGAATCCTCTACACCATATGCTCATCAGCTGGGAAGGAAGGATTTATTGCTACCACAGGCGCAGCCATCGGCCCCGACCCCGAAGACATCCCCAATGCTGACCTCATAATCCTCTGGGGCACCAACACTATAACCAGCAACCCCCATTATTGGCCGTTAATCCAAAAAGCCCGCCGCCGTGGGGCAAAACTCATCGTCATAGACCCAAGGCGAACCCGGACTGCTTCTTTGGCTGATATCCACATCCCGATAAAACCAGGGACCGATAGCGCTCTCGCCCTCGGAATCATGCACGTCATAATCCGGGACAACCTATACAACCCCGATTACGTAAGTCAATTCACCTACGGATTTGAAGCCCTTCGTGAAAGGGTCGTTTCTTATCCCCCAGAAACCGTGGCCGAAATCACCGGAATCTTGGCCGAAAACATAGAGGCACTGGCCAGACTCTACGCTTCAACCCCTAAATCGCTGATACGGTTAAATTACGGCCTCCAGCGCCACACCAATGGAGGAATGGCCGTCCGGACAATCGCTTGTCTTCCGGGCCTAACTGGGGCATGGCTTTACCCAGGCTGCGGGGCATTGCTATCCACCAGCGGGGCTTTCCCCATAAATTGGGAAAAACTACAGCGCCCGGACCTTTTGCCAAACAACCCTCGCACCATAAACATGATTCACTTAGGGAAAGCCCTTACAGAGTTGGACAATCCGCCCATAAAAGCCCTCTTCGTTTACAATTCCGACCCCGCCAACTCCGCCCCTAACCGGGAACTCGTCATCAAAGGGCTAATGCGAGAAGACCTTTTCGTGGTAGTGCACGACATATTTTTCACCGACACCACACGCTTTGCCGATTTAGTCCTTCCGGCAGCGAGCCAACTGGAAAAACTTGACCTCCACACCTCTTACGGCCATTACTACCTAAGCCTAAACAAGCCAGCTATAGAACCTTTAGGGGAAAGCGTCAGCAACACCGAACTTTTCCGTCGGCTGGCCAAAGCCATGGGCTTTGAAGAAGAATGCTTCAAGGATTCCGATGAAGAGCTCGTGGACCAAGCATTGGAAGGAAGTGGGATAACCAGAGAACGCTTGGAAAGGGAAGGGTGGGTTCGTTTAAACATCCCCAAACCCTTTATACCGTTTGCTCAAGGCTTCCCGACCCCTTCCGGAAAGCTGGAATTCTACTCCCACAGGCTGGAAAAAATGGGCCTTGACCCATTGCCCGCTTACAAACCCTTACCTCCAAGCTCCTATCCCTTGATCTTCCTAACCCCAAGTGCCCACCACTTCCTCAACTCCAGTTTTGGGGCAGTTGATTCCTTGCGGGCGAAAGAAGGGCAACCAGTGCTTATAATCCACCCTCAAGATGCCGAAGAAAGGGGCATCTCCGATGGCGACCTTGTGAAAGTGTGGAACGATAGAGGCGAATGCTACCTTTGGGCTCAAGTAAGCTACGAGACCATACCAGGCGTGGTGATAAGCCCAAGCATATGGTGGGGAAGCTTCTCCCCCAAAGAGACTAACGTCAATTCCACCACACCTGACTTGGAGGCAGACTTAGGCCGCGGGGCAACTTTCTACAGCAACTACGTAGAAGTAGAAAAAGCTGAGTCTGAATAGGAGGTAAGAAATATGAGTGCGAAAGAACAAATTGCCTGGACTTCCATTGAAATCAGCGAGGTCCTCAAGCGCCTCGGAACCGACCCTGAAATGGGCCTTTCCTCGGAGGAAGCCAAGAAGCGCCTCTCCATCTACGGCCCAAACAAACTTGAGGAGAAAGAAGGCCCCAACCCCATCGCCATCTTCCTCTCCCAATTCACCGACATAATGGTCATAATACTCCTCATCGCCTCGGCCATCTCCTTCTTCATGGGCGATGTGAAAGAAACAATTGCCATCCTGGTGATAGTCATCCTCAATGCTATACTTGGCTTCACCCAAGAATACCGGGCGGAAAGAGCTCTGCTGGCTTTAAAGCAATTGGCCGCGCCAATAGCTAAGGTCAAAAGGGACGGCAAAGTCCAAGAAATACCGGCCGAAGAGCTTGTCCCTGGCGACGTAGTCCTTTTGGAAGCCGGGACCAGGGTCCAAGCGGACCTACGCCTAATAAAAGCCATAAACTTACGGACCGATGAAGCCCCTTTGACCGGGGAATCAACCCCGGTGGACAAAAAAGCCGAGGCTGTCTTACCCCCCAATACCCCTGTTTCCGACCAAATCAACATGGCTTTTATGGGGACAAGCGTAACTTACGGCCGTGGGACAGGGGTCGTAGTGGAAACGGGGATGAGGACCCAACTGGGCCGCATAGCCCAGATGATTCAAACCGTAAAGCGTGAAACTTCGCCCCTTCAGGAAAGGATGGCCCAAGTTGGCAAAGGATTAGCTATAGCGGCTGGAGTCTTGGTGGTAATCGTATTTGCTTTGGGACTCTGGCGCGGCGAACACATCCACACCATGTTCCTCACAGCCATAAGCCTGGCAGTGGCGGCTGTCCCTGAAGGCCTCCCCGCTGTAGTAACCATAACCCTCGCCCTCGGAGCACAGAGAATGGTCCGGCGCAATGCCCTCATCCGCAAGCTCCCGGCTGTGGAAACCTTGGGCTCCGTAACTTTCATTTGCTCCGATAAAACTGGAACTCTAACTGAAAACCGCATGACGGTAACCGTTCTGGACGTGGCCGGCAAAACTTTGGACCTTACTGAAAGGCTCTCCAAGGTAGGGCCTTTCCTGGAAAAGGATGAGGAAAACGTTAAAGAAAACGACCCAGCTCTTTCGCTCTTACTCATAGGTGGAGCTTTGTGCAATGACTCCTACCTTGAGCCTGACCCCTTTAATCCGTCGCGCCTCTATGCCAAAGGCGACCCCACTGAGGGGGCAATGGTTGTTGCAGCTGCCAGGTTCGGATTCTGGAAAGAAGAACTGGAGAAAAAGGCCCCCAGGGTTAGCGAAGTCCCCTTCACCTCCGAGCGCAAGCGTATGACCACAATCCACAAGCTCAATGACCAATCCCTTTTGCCCTTAAATTCCACCTATGTTGCCTTCTGTAAGGGAGCCGTCACCAGCCTCTTGGAAATTTCCACCATGGTATGGAACGTAGACCACATTGAGCCGCTTACTGAGGAGTGGAGAAACCGCATCATAAAAGCCGATGCTGGTTTCGCTTCCCAAGGGATGAGGGTACTGGGGGTAGCCTTCAGGCCTCTGGAGGAAATTGCCGAAGAGCCTGAAAGGGAAATGATTTTCGTGGGGATGATGGCTATGGTAGACCCTCCAAGGCCTGAAGTCAAAGAAGCAATAACTAAATGCAAGACCGCCGGGATTCGCCCGGTCATGATAACCGGAGACCACCCTCAGACTGCCCTTTATATAGCTCGCCAACTTGGGATGGATGTGGGAGGGGAGGTAATCACAGGAGCAGATTTGGAGAAGATGACGGTAGAAGAGCTGGAGAGGATAGCGGAAAACGTTACCGTCTATGCCCGTGTCTCTCCGGAGCACAAGCTTAAGATAGTGGAAGCCCTTCAGAGGCGTGGTCACATAGTAGCCATGACTGGCGATGGAGTAAACGATGCCCCCGCCCTCAAGAAGGCCGATATAGGTGTAGCAATGGGCATAACGGGGACGGACGTGAGCAAGGAAGCTTCGGAAATGGTGCTTTTGGATGACAACTTTGCCACCATAGTAGCGGCGGTAGAAGAGGGGCGCGTAATCTACGAGAACATACGCAAGTTCATAAAATACATCCTCTCCAGCAACGTTGGGGAAATCTTCGTGATGATGGTGGCTCCACTTCTGGGCCGGCCGATCCCGCTAACAGCCCTTCAAATCCTGTGGATAAACCTGGTGACCGATGGGCTACCTGGCCTGGCCATGGGATTTGACCCTGCTGAACCAGATATAATGAAACGGCCTCCAAGACCGCCTGATGAGAACATCTTTACTGGGATGTGGAAATACATCCTGTTGGTAGGGATACTTTTAGGCTTCACCTCCCTCCTGCCCGAAATCCTTTCCATTGGAAGCGAACTGACTTGGCGGACGATGATTTTCACCACCTTAACCCTGGCCCAGATGGGCAACGCATTAGTCGTCCGTTCCGAGAGGGAATCCATCTTCCGCATAGGCTTTACCTCAAACCCCCTTCTTCTGGCTTCCATCGCAATTACCGTTATCCTTCAGCTTCTAATCATCTACCTCCCGCCTTTCCAGGGGATTTTCAAGACAGCCCCTCTCACCTGGTGGGAACTCCTTGCGAGCTTGGCTTTAGCTTCCACCGTGTTCTGGGCTGTTGAAATAGCAAAGTGGATTATCAGGGTTAGCAAAAAATAGGCTAATGTCCTCAAGTAATCGGAGACACTTCTTGAAGTAGGGCAACTGCGAGCAGTTGCCCTACTTTGAGCCGATGGCGCAACGAGAGGTGGGGTGGTTTGCCTTGTCTTCAAAACCTTAAACTGGGGGTGGAGGGGGCGAAGTCCCCTCCCGTGGGAACGTGGGGGGTGTCCCCCCACAAAGACAAAGTGGGGGGCGATTAGCCACCCCTTGCAACCTCGCCGTGAGTGGGAACCTAAGCCGCTGGCGAACCCTAAGCAAACGGGGATGGGCAAAATCGGGGGTCCAGGGGGCGGAGCACCCTGGGGGAATTGGGGGACGTGCCCCCAACCCCCGTAAACCTCCCTACGAGGGGGCTAAACCCGCATACGAGTGGGAACCTAAGACGCTGGTGAACCCCTCAGGCCGAAGGCCCTTCGGGGCTAAAGGCTCGGCGGAGGTCTCGCCGCGTAGCGGGGCGTGGCCCTCAGCAAACGGGGGTGAGCAAAATAAGGGGCGAAGCTCCATTCCCCTTCCCTCCTCATAGGGGGTAGTAAGTAAAAATGGGCTACTGGAAAAGCGTTTATGTAATCCTCAAAAAAGATATCCTGACCGAATGGCGCAGCAGGGAAATCTTTAGCTCCATGTTCGCCTTCGTCGTGTTCGTAACCCTCATCTTCAACTTCGCCTTTGAACTCAGAGTAGAGGACGTGACGAAAGTGGCACCGGGAGCACTCTGGGTAGCTTTTGCTTTCGCTGGAGTCCTCGGCCTCAATCGCTCCTTCATCTTAGAAAAAGACAAAGGCTGCCTTGATGGCCTGCTCTTGGCCCCAGTGGATAGAAGCGCCCTCTTCTTGGGCAAATGGCTCGGCAATTTAACCTTCATGGCTTTCGTGGAAATAATGACGTTGCCCATCTTCTCTGCCCTTTTCAACGTTAATCTCTTCCGGCCGGGTCTTTTCCTCGTCCTCGCTTTGGGAACACTGGGTTTTGCTGGGGTCGGTACTTTGTTCGCGGCCATGGCGGTCAATACCAGAGCCAGAGAAGTGATGCTCCCACTCCTCCTCTTCTCTGTCTCCATCCCTGTGACTATTGCGGCTGTAAAAGCCACCGGAATAATCCTGGACAATTCCCCCCTCTCCGAGGCCTCAAGCTGGATAAGGCTTATGGTGGTTTTTGATATAATTTTTATAACCATCTCTTTGCTCACCTTTGAGTACGTCTTGGAGGAATGAATGGTGGAGCCAGGAAAAGTCAACCTAATTGTAGCTTTGGGTGCTGGGGTTCTTTCTTTCCTCTCCCCCTGCATCCTGCCGATAATCCCAGCGTTCATAGGTTACTTGAGCGGAATTTCCCTTGAGGAAAAGGGCAACAGGAGAAAGGTCTTCCTCCATTCGCTCTTTTTAGTCCTGGGGTTTTCCTCGGCTTTCACCCTTATGGGGGCTTCGGCTGGGGCTTTGGGCCAGTGGCTTTCTGGGGTGATGCCAGTCATCCAAAAGCTCGGAGGGATTCTAATTGTCCTCTTTGGCCTTCACATCCTGGGGCTATTAAAAATACCCGCCCTCTATCAGGAGAAAAGGCTGCCATTCAATCCGGGGCCAGGGGCTGGATATTGGGCTTCTTTCTTAGCTGGGGTGGTCTTCTCTGTAGGCTGGACCCCGTGCGTAGGGCCTATCCTGGCGGCAATTTTGCTTATGGCCGGAAATTCGGCCACTGCTTGGAAGGGGGCTATGCTATTGGCCGCTTATTCCCTTGGGCTTGGATTACCCTTCCTGGCAGTTGGTGCTGCTTTTGCCCCCTTAAGCCCATGGCTTAGCCGTGCCAGCCGTTACGGCAAATATATTTCCTGGGCAAGCGGCGCTTTCCTCATAATCTTGGGCTTTCTGCTCTTCACCGATACACTCAGGTTGCTGGGAGGAATTTAATTGGACAGAGTAGCTGAGTGGTTAGCTTATCAGGCGATAAAACACTGGCTTCTTTTTGTAAACCTTGCTGTGGCCCTGTTCCTCCTGCCTACGGTGCTTGCTCCCATATTGATGAGCCTCGGAATTGTAGGCCCGGCTAAGGCTATCTACTCGCTTTATAGCTTAACCTGCCACCAGCTTCCGGAGCGCTCTTTCTTCATAGGTCCGAAGCCTTTCTACTCCTTGGAGGAGATAAGAGAGGCCATGGGACCTGATGCTGATAACATTCTCAAGCGAAAGGCTTTTGTTGGCAATGAGGAACTGGGCTATAAGATTGCTATATGCCAGCGTGATGTTGCTATTTACTTTTCCATCCTGCTTGCCGGCATTGCTTTCTCCTTAGTGCGGGGCAAGCTTGAGCCTCTGTCTTTCAAAGCTTTCCTCATCCTATGCATCCCGATAGCCATTGATGGCTTAACCCAGCTTTTCGGGCTTAGGGAAAGCACTGCTCCAGGGAGGGTTTTCAGCGGTTCCCTTTTCGGAGTTGCGCTTGTCTGGCTCTTATACCCCCGCATAGAGCTGGCTTTCAGGGAAGCTAAAGAGGTGATGGAAGAGAAATGGAGGGAAAAGTCTTAGAAATCCACCGGAGGCTCTTGGCCCAATACGGTGACAGGGGAAAGCCTGGGGGGCGTGACCCGATAGCGCTTCTTGTTTCGGCCATCCTAAGCCAGAACACCAACGATGCCCTCCGGGACCGAGCCTTTGAAAGGCTCAGGGCTCGTTTCCGCTCTTGGGAGGAGGTTAGGGATGCCCCTGTGGAGGAAGTGGAAGAGGCCATAAGGGTATCGGGTCTATCTCGGCAGAAAGCCCTCAGGATACAAGGGGCCTTGAAGCGCATAACGAAGGAGAAAGGTCGCCTTGACCTCTCTTTCCTCCGGAGTATGGGGGTAGATGAGGCCAAGAAGTGGCTTATGGCTATGGATGGCATCGGGCCAAAGACTGCGGCTATAATCTTGCTCTTCGGACTAAGGATGCCGGCTTTCCCGGTGGATACCCACATCTTCCGAGTTTCCAAGCGGTTGGGCTTAATCCCCAAAAAGTCAACTCGGGAAAAGGCTCATGAAATCCTGGAGAAACTCATACCTCCGGATTACTATTACTCCTTTCACCTCAACATGATTGAACACGGCCGAAAAATTTGTAGCCCGCGCAACCCTAAATGCCAGGTCTGCATTATAAACGAGCTTTGCGATTTCTACCTGGAGAGGGCGCGATGAAGAAGTACGCCCTTCTTACTTATAGGAGGTTGCAGGAGATAACATTTGGGCAAGCGGCCTTGATTTTCGTAATTTCCTTTGCCATTAGCCTCCTCCCTTCTTCCATCCTCACTATGCCTCGGTGGCCTTGGGTTTTAATTGCTATTGCCTCCTTCTCCTTGGCCACTATTATTTCCCTAATAGCCCGCTCAAGCTATGCCCAGCTTACAGACAACGGGCTTGAGGTAAAGAGCCTCTTCGGGGAAATCTCCATCAAATACGATGACATTGAGGAAGCTTCTTACGGGGTTTTCGGCAAATACTTTGAGCCAATTCGCCAGAACTGGTCCCAGCGCATTTTCTTGCAGCCTTTCTGGTTTGAGCCGGTGCTGGTCCTTAAAGTGCGGGAGTTTCCCTATGATTATGCCAGCTTGAGGTTGCTTTTCGGCAAGTACCTTTTTGAGCCTGAGAAGGGTGTTTTAGTCCTACTGGTAAATGATGTCCACGAACTCGGAGCCAGGATAAGCTCCATCCTTCAAGAGAAGCGCCTTCTCAAGGCCAAGGAGAGAGGATGAACCTACTCGCCCTTAGCGTTAGAGAGTTTGGTCTGGAACTCGGCCCCGATAAGCTTCAGGCTTTTGAAATCTATTACCGGGAACTTCGGCATTGGAACCGCAGGGCTAACCTTACTGCCCTTATCTCCCCAGAGGAGGTTCAGATTAAGCACTTTCTAGATTCTCTATCCATTTACGAGCTTGCTGAGTTCAGGGAAGCAATCTCTTCGGGGCGGGAAATGAGGATTGTGGATGTAGGGACTGGTGGTGGTTTCCCTGGGGTTCCGATAAAGATTGTTAACCCCCAAGTAAGCCTTACACTTGTGGATTCATCTCGGAAAAAGGTCCAGTTCCTTGAGCATCTTATAGGTGCTCTTGGGCTCAGGGGTGTGGAGATAATCTGGGGCAGGGCGGAGGAGGTGGCTCGCAAGGAGGAGCACCGCGAGCAATACGATTGGGTATTAGCCAGAGCGCTGGCAGAGTTCCCAGTCTTAGCTGAGTACCTTATCCCCTTCTGCCGGGTTGGAGGTTACGTCGTGGCCTACAAGGGCCCTAAAATATTCCAAGAGCTGGAAATTTCTTTGGAGGCTATTTCTATCCTTGGGGGGAAGGTAGTAAAGTTGCATCAAGTGCAAGCTCTTGCTCTTGGGAGCTCTCGTTACCTGCTTTTGATAGCTAAGGAATCCCCAACGCCTTCGCTTTATCCAAGGCGGCCGGGAATCCCTGCTAAGCGGCCGTTGGGATTGAAGAAAGGGAAACCGCCTTCACATTCCCCTGGTTCACAGTAAAAAGGTGGGCTTTTTCCAGGAATTCTTTCCGGAAACTTCCCCATTCCAAAGTGGTTATGATGGCCTGAGGGGCTTGAGATACAATCTCTGTAAGCCGGTCTCTCCTTTTCTGGTCTAATTCCGAAAGGACTTCATCCAGCAGGAGCAGGGGGCTTTCGCCGCTTGCCTTTTCAATGAAAGCCATCTCGGCCAAGCGCAGGGAAAAGGCAGCCGAGCGCTGTTGCCCTCTGGAGCCATATGTTGAAATATCCCTACCGTTTAAAAGAAAGCGCACATCATCCCTGTGAGGGCCGATGGTGGTGACCCCTTGGTCTAAATCTTTACCTCTTACTTGGACCAGCCTTTGGGCCATGGCCTTTTCTATCTCCTCCGGAGGTGGGGGATTGGCGAGGCCGGGCTCAGAAATAACTTCCCCAACAGCTGAGCAGATGTAGAGGACTTGGAGGCTTTCCTCTGCTTCGGTCAAGGCCATATGGGTCTTTCTCACTTCTTGAGCCATAGTCCCCAGCGCTTCCCACCGCATTTTGGTTACAACGCTCCCATATTTCACAAGGCTTTCATCCCAAAAGAGGAATTCTTCCTCGTTGAACCCTTCCTCTTGGGCTTTTTTGAGCAAGTGGTTTCGTCTTTCCACCACTTTGTTGTAAAGGGCAAGGGCTTGGCAATACGTTAAATCAACTTGGCACAAAGCTATGTCCAGGAAGCGCCTACGTCCCTCCGGGGGGCCTGAGACTATCTCTACATCAGAGGGGGAAAATAGGACACAACAAAGGCGACCTATTATATCAATCAGCCTCTTGGGGACACCGTTGATGAAAGCTTTCTTGCGGTATCGGACCCCCAAAGGGCCGGGCTCGCCAGCTATGACCAGTTCAAGGCGTGTTTCTTCCCCCTTGCCTTCTATCACCCCAGCGATTTTAGCGAAAGGGATAGGGCTATCCTGAGCAAGCCAGTTGACAAATTCTTGGTCAGTTTTAGAAAAAGGGGAGCGAGTTGTAGCCAGGAGGTAAATTGCTTCCAGGAAATTCGTCTTCCCTTGGGCGTTATCCCCCTGAAGGATAATGAGGCCGGGGGGTAGGTCCAGGGACAGGGATATATAGTTGCGGAAGTTAGTGAGCTCAAGCCTTTTTATCATCGGGCGTAATCCACGGCCCTTGTCTCCCGGATGACTGTTACTTTTATCTGGCCGGGATATTCTAAGCTTTCCTCCACCTTACGGGCGATTTCCCTGGAAAGCTGGATTATGGCCAAATCGTCCACTTCCTCCGGCTTAACTATGACCCTTATTTCCCGGCCGGCTTGGATGGCGAAAGCCTGGGCCACTCCTGGGAAAGAGGAAGCAATTGCTTCCAGGCTTTCAATGCGTTTTATGTAGCTTTCCAAGCTTTCCCGCCGAGCTCCTGGCCTCCCTCCGGAAAGGGCATCGGCTAATTCTACCAAGATAGCCTCTACCGATTGAGGTTCAACTTCGCCGTGGTGGGCGGCGATGCAGTTTACTACTATTTCGGGCAATCCGTTCCTTCGCGCTACTTCAGCCCCAATGGCGGCGTGGGGCCCTTCCACCATCTGGTCCACTGCTTTGCCGATGTCGTGGAGTAAGCCGCCAAGCTTGGCCACTTTTACATCGGCTTTAAGCTCGGCGGCCATTATTCCAGCCAGACGTGCTGTCTCTATGGAATGGTATAGGACATTTTGGCCATAGCTAGTGCGGAATTTAAGCCGGCCCAGAAGGACTACAAGTTCTTCCGGTAACCCTGGGAGGCCAAGCTTGTATAAGGCTTTCTCCCCTTCTTCCCTTATGATGTTCTCTATCTCTTTCCGGGCTTGCTCTGCGGCTTGTTCAATCCGTGCCGGCTGGATTCTACCATCCGTTATCAATTTTTCCAGAGCTAACCTGGCAATCTCCCTTCGGATGGGGTCAAAGCAGGATATGGTTATAGTTTCGGGGGTATCGTCCACAACCAAATCAACCCCAAGGACGTTCTCAATAGTCCTTATGTTCCTACCCCCTCGGCCAATTATCCGGCCTTTCATTTCATCGCTTGGCAAGGGGATTGTGACTGTTGCAAGCTCAACCACTTCTTCTGTTCCAATCCTCTGCATAGCTTCAGCAATGATTTCCCTTGCTCTGCGTTCGGCTTCGGCTTTGGCCCTTGCTTCCTCTTCGCGGATGACTTTGGCCATTTCCTGGCGTGCTTCCTCCCTGACCCTTTCCAGGAGTATTTCCTTAGCTTGCTCTGGGGTCAAGCCTGCTATTCGGTTGAGTTCTTCTTCGGCTTTTTCCTTTAAGCGGCGTGCCTCCTCGTGAAGGGTTTGGATTTCAGCTTGGAGCTGGGCTAAGTGCTTTTCCCTCATGTCCAGGTTTTCCGCTTTGCGGTCCAGGAATTCCTGGCGGCGCTGGAGCCTTTCCTCCTGGTTTTGGAGGTAAGCCCTTTGCCGTTTTAACTCTTCATCTACCTGTGCCTTGACTTTCAGCGCCTCATCCTTAGCCGCCAGTACCATCTCCTTAGCTTCTTTCTGCGCTTCCTTTATGATTTTATCCGCTTGTTCCTGGGCAGACTTTATGGTTTTTCTTTCCTGGTAAAGCCTAAGGCCATAGCCGGCTGCAAAAGCCAATACGGCCGATAACAAAGCAACTATTACGATTAGCCACATCTCTCACTCCTCCCGCTGGATTTCTCGCCACACCTTTGGCACTACTTCTTCTATGATTTCAAAGGAAAAGCCCTGCCGGGCAAGGAAATCAGCCATTTTCTTTTTAAACGAAAATTCGTCCAGGCTTTGCCAACGCTGCGCTTTCTTTAAGGCCGCTTTATAGGCTTCTTCGGCAAAGTCTAGGTTACTAAGGACTTCCTGTATGATTTCTGGTGATATCCCTTTTGAGCGCAGTTCGTAGCGGAGCTTTTTGAAGCCAGAGGGCTTGAATTCTCGGCGGTTTTCCACCCAGTAGCGGGCGAAGAGCCGGTCATCAATCAAGCCTTTTTCCCGAAGGGATTTTATGGTTTTTTCTACAAGTTCCTGCGGGAATTTGCGGCGAAGCCTTTTTCTTATTTCCTGCTCGCTCCTTGGCCTAAACTTGAGGAGGCGTAGTGAAGCTTCCAAAGCTTTGGATAACTCGGCTCTTTCCCAAAGCTCACGGATTTGCTCTTCGGAAAGGGTTTGGCCTTCCCGAAGGCCTTCGGCCTCGGAGCGTGGCAGGATTAAGGGCGGAAAGCCCTGTATGGTTATGGCTACTTTTTTCCCTTCAGAGCCACAAGGCTTAATCCGGGTTATAAGCCCCGGCAAGTTTTCCTCCCCGTGATAAAAATTTAACCAGCTGCCTTTTCCCACTGCAGCCGGTTAAGATTATAAAACAACCCTTCCCCTAAGGACGGGTCCGTAAGGGTATGGGGCTTTTCAGCTCAACCTTCCCCTTTTAGCCCTCGCAGGGGGTAAAAGGGTAAGGATTGTTTCCGACTGCAGTGGTGCTTAAGTGCTGAGGCGGAAAAGAGCCTCTTTGGGAGGAAGGCCCGCCGCCTCCCTTATAAGCGCTTCCAGAGTATCCCTCAGGTCAGGATGTTCCTTCAGGAAGATTCTGGCGTTCTCCCTGCCCTGGCCAAGGTTTATGTCCTTGTAGGAGTAAAATGTACCTTTCTTCTCTATTATGCCGTAAGCCACGCCCAGGTCCAGGATATCGCCCTCCTTGGAGATGCCCTCGTCGTAGAGGATATCAAACTCGGCCTCTTTGAAAGGTGGGGCAACCTTGTTTTTCTTGACCGTAGCTCTGGTCCTGTTGCCTATTATATCCCCACCCCTCTTTATGCTCTCAAGCTTCCTGAGGTCAAGCCTTATGGAAGCATAGAAGCGCAAGGCCATACCGCCAGTAGTGGTTTCAGGGCTTCCGAAAACTACCCCAATCTTTTGGCGGAGTTGGTTGGTGAAGACCAAGGCTGCTTGGGACTGGTGTATGGCCCCGACAAGCTTGCGTAGAGCTTGGCTCATGAGGCGTGCCTGCAGGCCGACGTGGGCATCGCCCATTTCCCCTTCAATTTCTGCCCTTGGGACTAAGGCTGCCACCGAGTCAATGACCACTACGTCTACCGCTCCGCTCCTCACCAAAGCCTCTGTTATTTCCAAAGCCTGTTCTCCAGTATCAGGCTGGGCTACCAAGAGGTTTTCCACATCCACTCCGCACTTCCGGGCATAATTGGGGTCAAGGGCATGCTCAACGTCTATGAAAGCGGCTGTTCCCCCAAGCTTTTGGGCTTCGGCTATTATGTGCTGGGCAAGGGTAGTCTTGCCCGAGGCTTCCGGGCCAAAAATTTCAGTTATCCTACCCCTCGGTATCCCTCCTACTCCAAGGGCTATGTCCAAGGCCAGGGAACCTGTTGGGATAACAGCAATATCTCGCTTGGGGACATCCCCAAGGCGCATTATAGCCCCATCCCCGAACCGCTTTTTTATCGTAGCTATCGCCGTTTCCAATGCCTTTTCCCGACTGAACTGACTCATCCCATCCAAACCTCCTAATTTAAGTTTAAACCAAACCCACTATTTCTGCAATTCCTCTTCTATGATGGCTTTGAAAACCTCGTATGGATACGCACCTTCAAGCTTCCTCCCGTTTATGAAGAAGGTTGGGGTAGCGACAACCCCTCTTTTGGCTGCTTCGGTCAAGTCGTTCTGGACTTGAAGGGCAGTTTCCCCTGTCTGTAAGCAGGTCCGGAATTTTTCCAAGTTTAAGCCTATTTGGCCGGCATAACCTTCAAATGTTTTCAGGGGAGAGATTTGCGTTGCCCATTCCCTTTGCTTTTCAAAGAGTAAATCGTGCATCTCCCAGAATTTCCCTTGTTTTCCGGCGCACAGGGCAGCCTCCGCTGCCTTCTGGGCCGCCGGATGTATGCTCCGCAAAGGCATGTTTATGAATTGATAGCGCACAAGCCCTTTGTCAATGTATTCGCTTTTTATCTTTGGCAGAGTCTCACGGACGTAGAGCGCACAGTATGGTCATTGAAAATCAGAGTATTCTTCAATGAGGACTTTGGCATTTTTAGGCCCCAGGTAAAAATGTCCCTCCGGGCTTATTCCCCCCGGAGGCGGGGTTGGGCTTGCGCAAGCTGCTAAAGCTAAAACCACCAAAAAGGCAAAAGCCTTTCTCATAATTTCCTCCTTGCCCACAATTGTAACACTTTATCCTTAAGACGTCAAACAGTCATTATTGTTGGGTGCACGCAGAGCTTATCAGTAAGTTTTAACAGAGGCTGCCGGCGAGCTTTCCTGATTTCGCCGAGGCAAAGCAATCTCCAACCCTCAGGGGTCGGCGCTCAAGGTGATTTGACAAAATTCTCTCATGCTGCATAATTGAATCAAGAGAAAGTCTGTAACCCAATGCTCAAGGAAGAGCCATGAGCCGAGAAATTCTGAAATCAGCCTTTGTTGTGCTTTTAGGTTTGGCATTTGGCCTATTGCTGGCGGGCCAGGTCAATAGCTTCTTGGGCATTGCCTATCTGCCCAAGGACCTCCCTCAAGAGCCGCGCTTATCTGCCCGCCCGGTCTTCGCAGAACCGTCACCATTGGAGCCTGTTGCAGCCATTGTGCTACCGCCGGGAACTCTCCAGAAGGACCTTTACGCCCGCGCCGCCGCGGCTCTCGCCGAGGCACTGGCAGAGCGCACCGGAACCCGTCCCCAGGTCCTGGAGTCCACCGGCCCTCTTCCCCAGGGCCGTCTCATCCTCGTCGGGCCTGGGGTGGAAGGGGCACCGGCGGACCCCCAGGGGTTCAGTGTGACACCGCGGGAGTGGGAGGGCCGCCCGGCCCTGGTTCTGGAGAGCGGCAGCCCCCTGGGGCACGCCTACGGGATGTACTATCTGGCCGACCTGGCGCGTACGGGCGCCGATACCGCTTCGTTTTTCGCCGCGCGCGTCCGAACCCCGGCCCTCCCCCATCGGCTTGTAGACCTGGGCGCGGTGGGGGTGGAGCGGGACCCCCGGCGCTGGGACCCCACCGATTACCACCACGGCCTGGGGGCCTTCCGGGACGCATTCCTCCCTGACCCCCCGTACGTGGACGCCGAGACGATGCGCCGCTACGAGGCAGACTTCAAAGACTACGTCCACCGGGTGATTTCCTACGGGAACAACGGCCTGGTCCTGAAGGGCTTCCTGGAATTCGTCAACTTTGACAAAGTGGGCAACGGGTTTGAGGTCTACCCTGCCGACAGCCCCTACCGCCAGCGGCAGCAGGCCATGCGGGAGCACCTGGGCCGCCTGATGCAGTACGCCCACGACCAGGGGCTGGAGGTGGTCCTGGATACCGACATGGTCGCCCTGACCCCGCCCCTGCGGGCCTACTTTGACCGCCGCTTCGGCGGGATGGCCACGGAGAACCCCGAATTCTGGGAGGTGTACCGCCTGGGGCTGGAAGAACTGTTTGAGACCATGCCCTACGTGGACGGCGTGATGATCCGCATCGGCGAGGCTGGCGCCATCTACAACCTTCCAGGCTGGGACTACACCAGCGAACTGGAGGTGCGGAGTGTGGAGGCCGCCCAGGCGATGCTCCGGGCCTTCCTTCAGGCCGCCGAAGCCCACGGCAAGTGGATCATCTTCCGGAGTTGGTCCGTGGGCATCGGCGAGGTGGGGGACATGCACGTGGACGTGGAGGCTTACAACCAGGTGCTTGGGGGCATCTCTTCCCCGAACCTGCTGGTCTCCACCAAGTACGTCATGGGCGACTTCTACAGTTACTTGCCCCTTAACCCCACCCTGGCTCAGGGCGCCCACGACCGCCTGATAGAGATGCAGCACCGGCTGGAGTTTGAGGGCTTCATGGCCTTTCCGGACTACATCGCGCCCCTGCATCAGGTCGCCCTGCAGGAGTTTCGCCGGACCAACCCCCACATCCGGGGCCTCTGGCAGTGGAACCAGGTCGGCGGCCCTCCCCACGCGGGCCCGATGTCCCTCTATCCCTTCTACGGGTTCTGGCTCTGGATTGACGCCAATGCCTGGGTGACCTCCCAACTGGCCTGGGAGCCGGACGCCGATATGGTCGCGCTGACCGAGATGTGGGTCCGCCGGACCTTCGGCAACGACCCCGTGACGGTCCGCAATATGACCGAACTCCTGCTGCGCTCCCGCGAGCCGGTCCTCCAGGGGCTCTACATCGGCCCCTTCGCCCGCCAGCGGGTGCGCGCGCTGGGGCTGGAGACCACCCCGATGATGTGGATTTTTCAGTGGGACATCGTGGACGGCTCCAATTCCGTCCTGAGCGCCGTCTACGATCGCAGCAAGGGGGACCTGGAGGAGGCCATCGGCGAGGGGTTCCGGGCGGTGGAGGCCGTCCGCCGGATGCAGGCACTGGTCCAGGAGATAGACCCCTCCACCTGGCGGCAGCCCGAACTCTACCCCAAAGTGGTGGCTTCGCTGGAGTACGAGGCGAACCTTCTGGAGACGCTGGCCTGGTACCGGCGGGCCTTCCTGCGGTACTGGCAGTGGCTGGATACGGGCGACCGCGCGGCCTTTGAGGACTGGCGGACTGCCTGGACCCGTTTCCAGGAGAAGCGGGCGGAGCACCTGGCCCGCTACGAGGGCGACCTGGACTTCCCAGCCTACAATTTCTTCTCGGCCGACGCCGGAATGGCCCACGCGGTCCGGGGGCCGGCGATGGCCTGGCTGGCCCGCCTGCTCCTGTTGGTGACCGCTCTGTTGCTCCTGCTGGGGGCTGACCCCATCCTCCGCCTCCTGCCCGACTTTCCGGGCCGAAACGGCCTGCGGGCCCTCTGGGCCGGCTGGACCGACCCCGGCCGTCTTTTGGGCATCCCTCGCTTTGCTCCGGTGGACGGTCTGGTTGCGCTCGGGCTGCCCGTTCTCGTCCTCCTGCTGGACCAC
>CAYOIS010000027.1:0-2996 GCA_964404055.1 uncultured Anaerolineae bacterium
ACTATGGTAAACGGAGACGTAGCGGGGCCTATAAAGCCAAAGCCTGGAAGCGAACTCTTCGCTTCCCAGGCTTATTTATTTCAACCAAGGAGGTGATTCCTCATGGGTAACAGTAGCTTTCTGGACCTTTTAACCCAAATCTTTGAGGGGAAGTGGGGGAAATGGATAATAAACCTTGTGGTGATACCAGCCCTTCTCTTTGCCGCCCTTTGGCTCCCCCCAATTTCCCTGAGGGAAAGGGTCCTGGAAGCAGGCTTCACCACAATTGACGATGAAACCGGCGGCTCAGTTCTGGACCCAGACGGAACCCAAATCACCATCCTGCCGGAAGGGATGGTGGCGCCTTTCCGGGTTCGCCTCTCCAGTATACCCCGCGTTGATTTCCTTAAAGGGGCCGGTGGGATGGCCGAAGCAGCTAAAAATTTGCCCAAAAATTTGGAAATAAAAAGCCCCCTCTACAAAGTCAGCTACAGAGGCACAATTCCCACCTCTGTAATCCTGACTGTCCCAATCCCCAATGATGCCGAACCCCATGAAACTTTGGACATATACTATTGGGATGGCTCCCAATGGAAATGGCTACCCCATCAGCTCATCCCTGAAGATGAGCTCCTGGAATCCCACATAGATTTTGTACCCCAAGCCTTCGCTGTAATGCAGACCAAACCATTCCCTCCCTTCATCTCCGCCGACCTCCCCCTAAACGGCTCAATGCCTCCTGAGGCCAGGGAAACTTTGGTGGAAATAAACCCCCAAGGCCTTTACCTGGAAGGGGATGGTTCATTGGGTGGAAAAATGCGGGAACTTTCCCCAGAGGAACGCTCTGCCTCCATCTTCATCCTGCCAACTGTAACCAACTGGGGACCCGATGGCATTGTCCGAAGCGATTACATTGACAACCTCCTTGTAGACCAAGCCCTTCAAGAAAAGCACATAAAAGAAATCGTAAACTTTGTGGTGAGCAACCACTTCTCAGGGATAGACATTTACTACCGAGAGTTCAATCCGGAGCTAAAGCTTGATTTTGTGAACTTCATCCGCAAACTCGCCGATGCCCTCCACAAAGAGAACAAGCTCCTTTCCGTAAGGGTTGACCTCCCAACCCAAATAGCTGAGGACCGGTGGGAGACTGGAATATACGATTGGCGCGCTTTGGGAGAGGCGGTGGACCTATTCAAAATCCCAGCTTTACCAAATCCCCAGGCTTATGTCCCCGGCGGTCAGATAGAGCAACTCTTAACCTGGGCCACTGGTCAGGTAGACCGCTACAAAATACAACTCTTAGCTTCCACAAGAAGCGTGGAGCAAATCCACAATGCCCTCATCTTCAAGCCCTATACCGAAGCGCTGAAAGACCTGGCCGCTTCCATCAAAGCCAGCAAAGAAACAGCTGCTCCTGGGGAAGAGATTGCCTTTACCCTGGAAGGCTTAGCCCAAGTTTCCGGAATCCAATACGACCCCGACACCGGCTACTACAAGTTAAGCTACACCGATTCCTTCGGGAACGAGCGGACGTTATGGATTGAAAATGCGTCCAGTATAGCACATAAACTCAGGCTTCTTTCCCACTACAACGTAAAGGGAATAGCCTTTCAGAACCTGCTAGAAGAAGAGAACGACCCCCAGGTTTGGAGCGTAATCCGCGGCTTCCACGAGTATGCAATCCAATCTGTGGAAAGCAGCTTTGCAGTGACTTGGAAAGTCCAGGATGCTAACGGCATAGTCCATGACCAAGTCACAACCCCCCTCCAAGGCGCTTCTTACAAATGGCAAGTTCCCAACCTCCCAGGCCAGTACACCATAGAAGCCAGCATTTCCACCGATGGAGGAAAAACCTTCACAAAAGTCACCCACAAGCTCGCCCTTACAGTAGCCCAACCTACTCCAACACCAACCCCTACCCCCACTCCCAAGCCAACCCCTACCCCGACTCCTACCCCCAAACCCTCTGGCCAGACTACAACCCCCTCCCAACCACCAGCTCCTCCCCCTTCAGTTAAAGGAACCGAATTTGGCTACGGGATTCAAGCCCACATGCTCTATAACCCAGACCCAAGGATAATCCAAGCCGTTAAAGACATTGGCTTCAACTGGATAAAGGTCCAGATTGAGTGGAAAGCCTTTGAGCCCTCCAAAGGGAACATAGCGTGGGGAGAGATGGACCGAATAGTCAACGAAGTCCACGGCAACGGCCTCAACCTCCTATTCAGCATAGTCAAAGCCCCCAAGTGGGCCAGGCCACCGAACACAGACTTCAGCGTAGAAGGACCTCCCGCCAACCCTCAGGATTATGCCGACTTTGTGGGTCAAGTGGCTGCCCGCTATTGCGGAAGACTCAAGGCTATTGAGGTCTGGAATGAGCAGAATATAAACTACGAATGGGGCAACGAACCACCCGACCCAGGCCGTTACGTCCAGCTCTTAGCTGCAGCCTATAGGGCCATAAAAGCCGCATGCCCACAGATGATTGTAGTTAGCGGGGCTTTGACCCCTGCTGGAGACGTGACCATAGCGGGGCAATGGCGGGCAGTGGATGATATAAACTACCTGGACGCTATGTATCGGCACGGCTTAAAGAACTACTGCGATGCGATTGGTGCCCACCCCAGTGGATACAACTGCCCTGCCGATGGCGACTGGCGCACCGTTACCGACCCAACAGCAAAGTTCCGAGGCCCATTTGACAACCGCCACCACTCTTGGTGCTTCCGCGGAACTATGGAAGGCTACCGCAACGTCATGCTCAAATACGGCGATGGAGCAAAGAAGATATGGGTTACAGAGTTCGGCTGGGCCTCAGTGGACGGGCTTGGGGTAGGGCCAGCTCCCAACTACGAATACGCTGCCGATAACACCGCTCAAGAGCAGGCCGAATGGACAGTACGGGCTTACCAAATGGCCAAAAGCTGGGGGTGGGTTGGAGTGATGTTCCTCTGGAACCTCAACTTCGCTCCAGTTACCGGCCCGCAAGATGAAAAGGCAGCTTGGAGCATAGT
>CAYOIS010000027.1:3096-16757 GCA_964404055.1 uncultured Anaerolineae bacterium
TCCCCACCTTGGAGGATGCAATCCCCTGAATACGGCATGCATGTCTTCCTGTGGTGGCGGCCTGAGGTGGCCGACCGGGACCTACAGCTTGTGAAGCAAGCTGGATTCCAATGGGTAAAGCAAAGCTTTGCCTGGAGGGACATAGAAGGGGCAGCCAAAGGCCACTTTGATTGGACCCGAACGGATAGAATTGTTGAGCAAGTGGAAAAGTATGGCCTCAAGCTCTTAGTGAGGGTGGATAGGCAACCGGCTTGGGCCGGAGGAGGCTATCCGGCCAATGGCCCTCCAGACAACTATGAGGACTTTGGCGATTTCCTCTACGCCTTAGCCAGCCGCTACCGGGGGCGCATCCATGCTTACCAGATATGGAACGAACCCAACCTAAACCGGCCAGACGGAGGAGGGGAATGGGGTGGCCGCTCCCCTAACCCGGCTGAATACGTCCGATTGCTCCGAATCGCCTACAAACGCATAAAAGAGGCCGACCCCAACGCCCTTGTTGTATCGGCAGGGCTGACCCCAACCGGGGACATGCCACCAAGGGCAATCCCAGATGAACTATACTTGGAGATGATGTATCAAGCAATGGAAAATCATTCCAGCGATGGATATTTTGACGCCCTTGGGGTCAATGCGCCTGGATACAAAGCCCCACCGGAAATGAGCCCCGATGAAGTGGAAAATAACCCAGAATATGGCGGAAAACGCTTCTTCTGCTTCCGCCACGTTGAAGATATGCGCCGGATTATGGTTAAGTATGGGGACGAGAAAAAGCAAATCGTAGTGCTGGAATTGGGCTGGACAAGCGATCCTCGCCCTGATTCACCCTACCACTGGCATTCTGTAGATGAAGGGACAAAAGGGGAGTACCTTGTGCGGGCTTACCAATACGCCAAAGAGAACTGGGCGCCTTGGATAGGCCTAATGGTCACAATCTACATACCCGATGTCTCCTGGACCCCAGAGAAAGAAGAATACTGGTGGGCAATATTGGACCCTTGCTACCCTGAACTTTGCCTCCGTCCGGCTTACATGATGCTCAAGCAAATGCCTAAAGGAGGTTGGGATGCGAGCCGTAGTTCAGAGGGTAAGTGAAGCCTCAGTCCAAGTGGAGGGGAAAACGGTAGGAGCAATAGGCAAAGGTTTTGTGGTCCTCATCGCTGTGAAGAAAGGTGATACTGAAGAGCATGCCCGTTGGATGGCTCACAAAATTGCCAACCTCAGGGTTTTCCCCGATGAAGCCGGAAAGTTCAACCTTTCCCTATTGGACGTCAAAGGAGAAGCCCTGGTTGTTTCCCAGTTCACTCTTTACGGTGATATCCGCAGGGGATTCAGGCCCAGCTTTACCGAAGCCGCTCCCCCCGAAGAAGCAGAACCATTGATTGAAAAATTCATCCAAGCCTTGAGAGAAGAAGGGGTCCAAGTCCAAAGCGGAATTTTCGGGGCAATGATGCTGGTTAAAATCTTCAACGACGGGCCTGTAACGATAATCCTGGACAAAGAATGACAGCTTGCTCCTACCATTGCGTGCCGCCAAAGGCGGCAAGGCAATCTCCAACCATCAGCGGGAGATTGCTTCGGGTGCTTCGCACCCTCGCAATGACGGAGTGGAAGGTTAGTGCCACAAGAAATCCCGCGACTGGCTTATAGGGCTGAGGGCTAAGATTTCGGTCTGGCCATCTTGAGTTGTGTACTTTTGGACTATGGTCACATCCCAGCGGAAAAGCCTTGGAGAAGCTTCGGCTGGGGGGGCTAAGTGAGAAGGCAAAAGGATACCTGTAGCCTGGGTCCAGTAATGCTCCTCTCCGTTCCAATCTTGACTGTTCCTATCCCGATACCTAACCCTCACCACGAACCACTCATTTTCTTCTAAGGTGTAAAGGCTTGTCCAGCTTAAGAAGACTTTGGCTTCCGGCCCCTTGAAAATTGCCCCATCTGGTGGGGAAAGGAGAATTGGCTCCGGAACGCTCGGAACTTCCTCAGACCCCCCAATTGGGATAGAAGAAGGGGTCGGAGAAGGAGTTAAGGCCGGAATTACAAGGACCTCGCCCTCCCTTAAAGCCCTTGGCTCAGGAATATTGTTGGCTTCCATCAAGGCCTTCACCGGTACCTTGAACATGACGGCTACATCTATCAATGTTTGCCCTTTTTGGACGGTGTAAGTGATGGGCTGGGTTTGAGCTACAGGAGATTGAAGCGTAGGGGTAACCGGAATTATTAGCTTCTCCCCTTCCCAGATTAGGTTTGGACTTTGCAAGTTATTGGCTTTAACAATGGCTTCTACGGTTGTCCCATAGCGGGCAGCAATAGCCTCAAGGACTTCATTAGCCTGGACTATGTGCACTATGTAGGCCGGAGTTGGGGTAGAAGTGGGCAAAGCCCGGATGAAAGGGGTTGGGTAAGGGGTAAAAGTTGGGGTAAATGTAGAAGTGGGGTGAAGAGAAGGGGTCGGAGTAACTGAAGGTGAAGGCAAAGAAATTTGGAAAGGCCGGAAGAACCAAACCGCAATCAGAGTAGCAATCAAGGCTACTACTGCCAAATCTGGCAAAGGAATGGAAAAAGAAGGGCGGTCAAGGGGGGCGCCGCAGAGGAAACAGTCCTTGGCATATCGCGAGACTTTTGTCCCACAACGCGGGCAGAAGCGAGCCTTCGGCTGAGGCAGCGGATTGCCACAGGAGGGGCAAACAGCTTCTCTCCCCTCTATTTCCTCACCGCATACCGGACACCTCATGGGCTCACCCCTTTAAGGTAAGAAATCAAGCTTCCTCCTCCGCATTGATATGCTTTGGGCCAACCCTTCCCCGCAGAGGAAAGTGAGTAAGGCACTTCCCCCGGAGCTGAGGAAGGGCAAAGGTATGCCTGTAACGGGCAAAAGCCCCATGTTCATCCCCACGTTTACTAAAACCTGGAAGAGGATTACGGCTCCAATCCCTGTAGCGATGAGGCTCCCGAATTTATCCCGCGCCTTGGAAGCAATTGCGAAGAAGCGCCAAACCACTACAAAAAACAAGGAAAGTATGAGAAGCGCGCCGAAGAAGCCAAGCTCTTCCCCAATCACCGAAAAGATGAAATCCGTATGGCGTATCCGGAGGAACTGAAGTTGGCTTTGGCTCCCTCGGGCAAATCCTTTGCCGAAGAAACCGCCGGAGCCCAAACTTATGAGTGCTTGCTGCAAATTGTAGCTCGCTCCTGGGTCCAAACTGGGGTTGAGGAATATGAGGATACGCTTGCGCATGTAATCCTTCAGGGAAAACCAGATAACGGGGGAAGAAAGCACGCCCACAAATCCCAAAAAACCAAGGTGCTTTAGTTCTACCCCTCCCTGCCAAGCCAGGGCTAACCATATCACCCCTAGAACTATAGCCGTTCCCAAGTCAGGCTGGAGGTAAATGAGAAGAGCGGGTATGGCTACTATAAGCAGGGAGAACAAGACATAGCGAAACCTCTTAATTTTTTCCCCAAGCTGGGAAAAATAAGCAGCCAAGACTATGGTAATGAAAATTTTGGTTGGCTCTGAGGGCTGGAAAGTTATCGGACCTAAAACCAGCCAGCGCTGAGCCCCGTAGATTGTTTTGCCTTTGAAAAGGACGGCCAAGAGCATAATTAGGCAAAAAGCATAAATTGGCCAGATGAAATGCTCCAAAAACCTATAGTCTATGAGGGCTAAAACGAACATTAACCCCAAGCCGATGGCTCCGTAGATTATCTGCTGGATGTATAACCTCTCCAGCCCCTCTACCCCCCTTGTAGCGCTGTAAACCATAGCGAAGCCAGTGAACGTCAGCGCCAAGGTAACGACCAGAAGCCAGTAATCAAAATCACGCCACTTAATCATGCTCCACCCTTCGCTTCACACTTTTTATTGGCACGCTGGCCACAAGCTTGCCGCGGTTTTCCCCTACTTCCAAGCTCAATTCTGTCCCTTCTCTGTCTACATCCAGGTATTTTCCCAAAGAATTCAAGATAGCCTCGCGCAATTCCTCCATGAATCCAGGGGAAACTTGGATTCGGTCCTGGATGAGCATAAGTTTAAGCCGTTCCTTGGCGATATCGCGAGGGTTCCTCAGCCCAGCTTTCCCCAAAAGCCTCATCTTTCCCCCTTTATCTGCGCCGGAACCATCGGCTCAAGAGATTGAAGAGGCTTTCCTTACCCTTAAGGGTTGGGAATGGCACATCTTCCCCCAAGAGCCGGCGGGCCATGTCCTTTATCGCTTGGCCTGAAGGGGATAGGCTGTTCAAGACCACAGGGACGCCTTTATTGGTAGCTACGATTACTTCCGGGTCTTCTGGAATTACGCCTATCAAAGGGATGGCTAAGATTTCCAAGACATCCTCAACCGATAACATATCGCCCCTTTCCACCATTTCGGGCTTGACCCGGTTTATCGCTAACTCTACCAATTCTTTTCCGGCGGCTTCCACAAGCCCTATCACCCTATCAGCATCACGGACGGCTGCTACCTCCGGAGTCGTTACAACTATTACTTCATCGGCTGGGGCGAGCGCTGTGCGGAAACCGTGCTCTATGCCTGCTGGAGAATCCACTAAGACGAAGGAAAATTCTGAGCGAAGTTCCTCGCATATTTTTACCATATCAGCAGGCTGCACGGCTGTCTTGTCTTTGGTCTGGGCTGCCGGCAAAAGGAAGAGGTTGCTGAGCCTCTTATCCCTAATCAAGGCCTGACGCAGGCGACACCTCCCTTCGGCTACGTCTACCAAATCGTAGACGATTCTGTTCTCAAGCCCCATCATCACATCCAGATTCCTCAAGCCGATGTCTGCATCCACAGCAACGACTTGGTGGCCAGCCATGGCCAAGGCTGTAGCCAGATTGGCAGTGATAGTGGTCTTTCCAACCCCTCCTTTCCCCGAGGTTATGGTTATAACTCTGGGCTCCATCCCCCTTTTCCTCCTCTAATCACTCAACCTCAAAGCTTTCCACGTAGAATTCTCTTCCCCCGCTAACCTGAAGGTAGGGGCTACCGCAAGAGGGGCATCCATCGGGTAAAGGCAAGCCTACCTCAAACCGAAACCCGCAATCCAGGCAGAGAGCTTGACCCTTCCGCCGGTGAAACCTGAGCCTCGCCCCCTCCGCTATTGTCCCCCGGCTCAGGAGGTCAAAGTAAAACTGGACCGAATCGTCCACGTAGCTGCTTAACTCGCCTATGACGATGTCTATGGACAATATCCGCTTTGCTCCGATTTTCTGCGCTTCCTCCAAAACCAAGCTTAAAAGCCCTTGGGTGACCCCAAGTTCGTGCATTCATTTAACCTTTCGGGTGTAATCGGGAAGGAGGATTGGGGATTCAACTTTGGGCTCAATCCCAGCCTCCTTAAGCTCCCGAAGCCACTGCCGGACGTGGTCCAAAGTAAGCCGACCAAGCTTTACTTCTTTGCTCCTGAGAGCTGCAGAGGTCCCAGCCCTCCTCCCGAAGACCAAGACATCCAACAAAGAGTTGCCCATGAGCCGGTTGCGTCCGTGCACACCGCCCGTCACTTCGCCAGCGGCAAAGAGGTTTGGCACAACTGTGGACCCATCAACGTTGTACTGAAGGCCGCCATTTTGGTAGTGGAGGGTAGGATAGACCAATATAGGCTCTTTGGTTATGTCAATCCCGAAGCGCTTGAACTGGCGCACCATAGCCGGAAGTTCGCGCTGGATTGTTCCAGGGCCGTGGAGGATATCAATCATTGGGGAATCAAGCCATACCCCACACATCCCAGATGGGGTCCTTACCCCCTTCTTCCTTTCCACGCACTCCCTTATAATTGCCGCCGATTCAACATCCCTTGGTTCCCTTGGGAAGACGAACTGCTCTCCGTCTACGTTCAGGACTTGTGCGCCAAGCCCACGCACCTTCTCCGTCACCAGAAGCCCCACGATTTGCTCAGGGTAAGCTGCTCCGGTTGGGTGATACTGCATTGTATCCAGGAAAATGAGTGGCACGCCAGCCCTGTAGCCAATAACTAAGCCATCTGCCGTAGCACCGTAATGGTTAGTGGTAGGGAAGCCTTGGTAGTGAAGGCGGCCGCTTCCCCCGGTAGCCAGGACAGTGCACTTAGCCTTGACTATCAAGTGCTCTCCGGTCTCCAAGTTCATAAGGATGGCACCAGCGCACTGGCCATTTTCGTCTAAGATGAGCTCGATGGCTGGGGAGAATTCCAGGACGGTTATATCCTGATAGCGGTTGCGCACTTCATCCCTCAGGGTGCGCATAATCTCCGCACCCGAATAATCCCTGGCCGAATGCATCCTCTTGCGGGAAGTGCCGCCACCGTGCTGAGTGCGCATAGTGCCGTCGGGCTCTTTGTCAAACATCATCCCCAAGCTTTCAAGCCAACTTATGACGAAAGGCGCATCCATCACCAAAGCTTCTACAAGGTCGGGGATGTTGACGAAGTGACCTCCGCCCACCACATCCAGGTAATGGATAACGGGGGAATCGTTGGGCTTATCGGCGGCCTGGATTCCCCCTTGGGCCATCATGGTATTAGCATCGCCGAAGCGCAGCTTGGTGGCAAGTATGACCTTAGCACCGTGTTCCTGGGCCATCAAGGCTGCAGCCGCCCCAGCTCCTCCTCCGCCTATCACCAGCACATCGGTCTCGTAATCCACCTCCGATAGGTCAAACTTATCGGGGTCAATGCGTGGCTTACCCTCCATGACATCGGCCAACTCAAGGGGCATGCGTTGGCCTTTGCTAACCCCTACCCGGATTGGGCGCATCTGGTCTTCAATGTAATCCGGGTGGAACTTGCGCAGAAGCTCCTCCCTTTCCTGCAAGCTCATGGGTGGGAAATCGTTGTGGAGGCGATATGGCCTTGTCGCTTCCACCTTCTTTATGGACTCACGCATCTCCGGCGTATAACTCATCTTCCCACCTCCTAAGGGATTGGTTTGACTTCCATTCGCCTTACTCCGGCTCTATATCCCTTTCGCTATACAATTTCTTCAGCTCATTCACGCTGAGGCTTTTAATCTTTTTCATTTCTTCATCAAATTTGCCCTCCTTGATTTCCCGGAGGCGTTCTTCCAAGTGTTTGGATTTTGGCGCCAGGTATTTTCCGTAGAGGCGGCGGCAGAGGATAGCGATGTTGTATTGGGGTTCCTCAGCAGGGCAGCGGGCCGAGCATAGCCCACACATTATGCAGTCAAAGGAGAGGTCGGCAACTCTTGCTATGTCGCCGCGCATAGCTGCCGCCATGTACGCCCGCACATCCAGTTCCTGCGGGCAGGATTTGGTGCAAGTCCCGCAACCAAGGCACCGCAACACCTGGGGGTAAAGTTTGAAGATTGTCTCCGGTTCAGGCTTAAGTTGGTTTATATCGTAAACGGCTTTCTCGGCAGGGAAGAAAGGTATTTGGGCTAAATACATCCCCGGCTGCACTATTGTTTGGCAAGCTAAGCCTACGTAAAGCTTGGGGTCGTTGGCAATACGATATACGGTGGCGCAAGCTCCACAAAATCCTCCCCTGCACCCAACCCCACGTATTAGCTTATATCCAGCATACTCCATGGCTTTCATTATCGTAAGGCCAGCAGGAACTTCATACTGCTTGCCCATTATGTAAATCGGAACCATTTCTTCGGCCATAGGCTACCTCCTTTGTGCCAATTAAAGTCGTCCACTAAGGCGATGGCCTGAGCGATCAATCAACCCAAATCCACAAATTCCTCCTCTTTAAACTCTGCCACTGGCGGTAGCTCTTCCAAGCTGCGGCCTGGGACGTAATTGAAAAGGGCTTGCACTTTCTCCCCAACGGCCGAGAACAAAGTCCCCACATCAATTCCCATCGGACAAGCTGATGTGCACATCCCGCACCCCACACACGATGTCGCCATGTGGTTCATGCGTGTTAAGTGGAAGAGGAGGAGGTCGGGAAGCATGGGCACAGCCCCTTTCCGCTCAGCCCAAGCCAGGTATTGGGAAGTGGTCCTATCAAATGTTTCGGTGCGGAAGACGCAGTCTGGGCAATAGCATATCGGGCAGTTAACCATGCAGTTGTGGCAACGGATGCAGGTGGAAAAGTAAGAATGCAGACCTTCAACCCCACGGGCTTTCTCTAAAGTTTCCGCAAAGACCTCTTTCCGCCTCGCCTTCCTCCTTTCCCGCAAGGAAGATATTACTTCCTGTCTTGAGGTTGGCTCCTCAGCTTCTTCTAACCCAAGCCCTTTTAAAAGGTCTGGGTTCCCTTCCAGAATTATCGCCTCGTACGGGTCCATCCCAAAAAGGCCTAAGGCGAGCTCAGGAACATAGCCACCATCGTTGACGGGGGTGAAATGGATGCAGGCCTCACAAGCCTTGCGGAAGCGAAGCCCTTGGTAAGGGATAAATTCACCGGCCTTGAACTGCTGTAGGATGGCTTCTTCAAGGGCAGCGTTTGCAGAAGAAGAGGCGTAATCTTTAAGGTCATAAGTCCCAGGGCAATCCATCCCTACTACAAGGACACTATTGGGATCTATCTGGTGGAATTTGACCAGCTCTACGAAAGCCCTTTGCTCGCAGGGCCGGAGCAAAACCCCTATCTTCCCGGCTCCACCCTTTTTGGCGATAACGGAAACGGCTCGCGCCAAGTTTATGGGCATGACCGGTGCAAATGGTGAAGCTTTTTCCAAAAGCCCTTCGTCTTTCACCAAAGCATAGGTAACGCTGTTTCCAGATGTGGGCACAAGCCAAGCTTTGACCACTCCTTGATTCAGGATGGATTTCAAGATTCCAACCACAGCCCCGCTTGGGTTGCCCTGAGTTTGGATGACCGATTTCATGGCAATTCTCCTTGGCCTTAGAAGATTGGGGTCTTCAACGGGCTGGGCCCCTTAGCCTTTAGGTATTCCACCATCTCCTTGACTGTATCAGCAAACCTCTGCCCCTCGCTGGCGCTTATCCACCGGAGCCAGACCCGGTCTTCATCCAAACCTAATCCCTTCAGGATTTCCTTCAGGATGGCAACACGGCGACGAGCTTTGTAGTTGCCGTTGAGGTAATGGCAATCGCCAGGGTGACACCCAGCAATCAATATGCCATCGGCCCCTTCCAAGAAAGCCCTTAGCACATAGATTGGATCCAAAGCCCCAGTGCACATGAGCCTTATGACTCTTATATTTGGCGGATACTGGATTCGCGAAGTCCCGGCCAGGTCAGCCCCGGAATAAGCGCACCAGTTGCAGAAAAAGCCCACGATGCGAGGCTCAAATTCCATACCCTTTAAGCCTCCCTTACATCCAGTATTTCCAGGACCAAGCTCCGGATAGCGTTCAGGAGTTTGTCCTTGTCCACATCCTCAACTTTTACTGTAACTATACGGTTTGTAGGGTCTTCACCCTTGAAAGTGCCCAAAGCGATTATGTTCCCCCCAAGTTCGGCAATAGTTCCGGTAAGGGAAGCCAGAACCCCCTTAGCCTCAGGGACCAGAAGGGTCAAGCGCAACCCCTTCTCCCGTGCTCCCAGAAGCTCAAGGAAGACTTTGAAGATGTCGGTTTCGGTGATGATGCCCACAAGCTTGTCCCCCCTCATCACTGGAAGGGCACCGATTTTGTTATCAACCATTACCTTGGCAGCTTCTTCCAGCGGGGTGAATTCGGTAGTGGTTATCACGTTGCGGGTCATGATATCGCCCACGGTAAGCTTAGCTAAGAGGTATTGAAGTTCGTAGACGTTAAGGGCCTTTGCCGATGAAGGGGAAGCGTAAAGCAAATCCTTCTCGGCCACAATCCCTACCAGCCGGTCGTTCTCATCAAGGACGGGAAGGCGGCGGATTTTTTCCCTCCTCATTATCTGCAGGGCCTCATGGATTGGAACATCCGGCCTTACAGTTATTGGATGACGGCTCATTCGGTCACGAACCAGCATAAAGCACCTCCTTTAGCGTATGTCCAAAACCTTTATTCCTTCCTGGGAAACCGCCTCTTTTAAAGCCTCCTGGGACATTCCTGTTACTTTTATCGTCACAGTCCTGGTGGTGAGGTCCTCACCCCAGAATTGGCCCAAGCTTACGATGTTTCCCCCTCGGGAAGCAATGGCTTTGGTTATGGAGGCCAATATCCCTTTCCTCTCTGGGACCAGAAGCGTTATGCGGACCCCCTCTTCCCTGGCAGCCATCATCTCGGTGAAGACCTTGAAGAGGTCCGATTCTGTGATTATCCCGACCAATTCCCCATCCTTGGTCACAGGCAAGCCCCCGATTTTGTTATCGGCCATGAGGCGAGCGGCTTCTTCTATGGGCGCATTTTCGTCCACGGTGATAACCGGGGATTTCATTATCTCTTTAACCCGAAGTTTGGAAAGCCAGTAGTGCATTTCTTGGACGGAAAGGGTTGTAGCTGGGGAGGGGGAAGCGTAAAGAAGGTCCCTTTCGGTGACTATGCCCACAAGTTTTTTGCCCTCCATCACCGGGAGGCGGCGAATCCTATTTTCCCGCATTATTCGGAGGGCTTCCTGGACAGAGGTCTCCGGCGTTATGGTTATGACTGGCTTGCTCATCCTATCTTTTACCAGCATGGACTACCTCCTTAAGAATTTTTCAGCTGGCCAGGGCCGCATCTACCACGGCCATAAGGGCTTTCTTGTCAAAAGCCCTCATTTGGGTAGCCCCATTGGGACAGACCATGGCACATATCCCGCAGCCCCGGCAAAGTCCTTCATCAACTCTGGCCACCCTCGCTTCGTAATCCATAAACCTGGCCTTGTAAGGGCAAGCAAGGACACAAAGCTCACAAGCGCTGCAAAGCCTCTCATTGACAACGGCGATGGTCTCAGGGAAGCCTTGGAGTTGCTTGAGGTAAAGCGCAGCTTTAAAGGCTGCACCCCTGGCTTGCCCTATCACCTCCTCCATGAAGTGAGGTCCCTGCGCAAGCCCGCAGACAAATATCCCAGGCTCCGAAAGCTCAATGGGACGCATCTTTGTGTGCTCTTCAGCAAAGAACCCGAAATCATCAAGCTTGACCCCGAGCTTCTCCGCCAGCGAGGCATTATCGCTGGGCTCTATTCCCACGCTTAGGACCAAAAGGTCGGCTTCCAGTTTTACCTCGCCCGCAGTGAGCTCTTTTAGGCTGACCAAAAGCTTGTCTTCGCCGAGAGGTTCTACCTTGGGCTTGTTGTCCAAAGTGTAGGGGATGAAGATGACGCCTTTCTCTCGGGCTTTGGTGTAAAGCTCCTCGTAACGGCCAAAGGTGACGATGTCTCGGTAGAAGATGTAGATTTCGGCTTCGGGGTTGGCTTCCTTGAGGAGGATGGCGTTTTTGACGGCGTTGTAGCAGCACACTCGGCTGCAATAGGGATGCTCATCGTCTCGGGAGCCTACGCATTGAATCATGGCGATGCGGCGGAAGGATGGCGAGGACTCTTTCAGGAGTTTTTCCAGTTCAAGTTGAGTGAGGACGCGGGAATGGGTGCCCTTAAGGTATTGCTGAGTGCTGGCTTCTCTGCCGCCAGTTGCCACTACAATTGCTCCGCAGCGGATGGCTTCACCCCCAGGAGATAGCTCCACAAGGTAGCATCTCCCGTCTTTCTCCACCTTAGCCACTTCTGAGCCAAGGTGCAGGGTTATGAGGGGGTTGGATTTCACTCTTTCCGTCAAGGACTTGAGAGTTTTGGCGGGGTCAATCCCATCCAGCACCACCCTGGGGAGCCTGAGTAGCCCTCCCAGCTCCTCTTCTTTTTCAACCAAGTCCACCTTGTAGCCAAGCTCAGCCAAGGACAAGGCTGCGGTCATCCCTGCTAAGCCTGCTCCTATTACCACCGCCCTCTCTTCTGGCAGGAATGAATCGGCGGAGATTTTGGCCAGAAGCCTCGGGTAAAGGTAGAGTAGTCTGGCCAGCGCCATCCCCAGGAGAGCTTTGGCTTGCTGAGTTACTTTGGCTTTGTCCCCTCGCAGCGGAGCTACGGCCGCTTCAAAGATTGGAACGACCTCGTAGGGGCCAATGGAACCAAGCTTCTGGTGCACTTCCAAAGTTGGGCGCAGCCCGCAAGGCACTACTACCAGGCGGTTTACCCCTTCAGCCTTGGCCTTCTCCACAAGCTTGTCCCACACATCAGAAGAAGGCTCCAAAGCGTAGAACGAAGCCCCGTAGGCCGAAGAGACGAAAGCCCTGAGGGCATCAACATCCAGCTCGCCACTCAATTCAGGGCAAGAGATGAGGAAAACCCCAGGCCGCGGCTCGGCATCAACGAGGTCAGGATAAGAGGTGAGGATGGGATAAGGCGAGGAGAAAGGCTGAGGAAGGAAGGCTCGGGCATAGAAAGCGGCCGCAGCCGCATCTACAACTGTATCAGGTATATCCATCGGGTTGCGGGCAGCCCCGGCCACAAAGACTCCTTCACGGCTGGTCTTATGAGGCTCATCGGGCTTAGTGACTGGGAAACCCCACTCGTCCAGCTCTATCCCTAACTTCTCAAGCCCTTGCGGTGCCCCGAATCCAACGGCTAAGACCACGAGGTCAAAAGCCTCTTCCCGGAGGCTTCCGTCCTCAGCTACGTAACGGATGAGCAGGTCCTTCTCGGGGTGACGCTCAACCACGGAAGAGACCATGCTCCGGATGTAGCGGACTTTTGGTGTCTCCTGGACCCTGCGGATGTATTGCTCATAGACCTTGCCAATTGGCCTCAAATCCATGTAGAAGACGGAAACCTCCAGGTCAGGGTTGCGCCTCTTGGCCAAGTTAACTTGCTTAGCCGTATACATGCAGCAGACCGAGGAGCAATAACCTCTGCCGATGGCCGGGTCACGGGAGCCAACGCAGTGGATGAAAGCAATTTTCTTAACAGGCTTGCCGTCGGAAGGGCGCACGAGCTTCCCATGAGTGGAACCGGAGAAGCTGACCATCCGCTCAAACTCAAGGCTTGTCAGGACGTTGGGGAAGACTCCGTAGCCGAACTCGGCCCTTTTGGCGGGGTCAAATGGCTCATATCCTGCCGCCACTACTACCGAAGCAACAGAAAGTTCCGAGGTCCTGGGCTGCATGTTGAGGTCAATGGCATTAGTAGGGCAGACCTCAACGCATTTCCCGCAGCGGGTGCAGTAGTCCATGTCAATTACATAAGTTTGCGGGATACCCCTCAAGTGCGGCTTATAGATAGCTTTCTGCGGAGATAACCTGCCTTCGTAGGGGTGAGGGCGTTCCTCAGGGCAGACTTCGGCACAGCGGTTGCAGAGGATGCATTTTTCTTCGTAGACGTAGCGGGGCTTGTGGAGGATTCTAACGGTGAAAGCACCAGCTTCGCCCTCCAAAGCCTCCACTTCAGCGTAAGGTATGATGTGGATGTTGGGATGGCGAGCGCTTTCAAATGTTGGGCAGAAGCGCGGGGAAGGATATGGCTCAAGGTAACAGAGGCCGCAGGAATCGGTTGGGAAGGTGTAATCCAATAGGTGAAGGGAACCGCCTATGCTCGGCTCCTTGTCCACTAAATAGACTTCAGCTCCTGTTTCAGCCAGTAGCAGAGCTATTTCCATTCCGGCGATGCCGGCTCCGAGAACGAGAACTTTAGCTTCCATGGTGCTACCCCCCTGAGGGTTTATCATAAAGCTCTCTTGCAGGGCGTTATGGGGGTGGGGCCTTGCCCCTTGGACCCCCCGATTTTCCCCCCCCCGTTTGCTGGAAGTTTGCCAGGGTTTTGGGTCCCACTCGTGGGCGGGTTTACAGGGGTGGGCTGATCGCCCCCTCT
>CAYOIS010000028.1:0-16465 GCA_964404055.1 uncultured Anaerolineae bacterium
CCCCAGTTTAAAGTTTTAAGGTTTCGCGGGGAGATACCCCCGATTTCGCCCACCCCGTGGGCTGAGGGGTCCCCACTCGGGGCGAGTTTATACCCCTTGGCCCCCGTTTACCCTGCAATTTCCTCAACCATGGCCAGGTACTGCAAAGGCGTAAAGTTCCGGACACGTGAAGCCTTGTTCGGGCAGACCACCGCACACGCCCCGCAGCCCTGACACAGGGCAACATTGACCGTAGCTATGCCCTTCCAAGGGTGAAAGGCACGCGCTTCATAAGGGCAAGCTTCTATGCACAGACCGCAACCAGAGCAAAGTTCCTCTATTACGTAAGCCACAGTGGGCTCTTGGATAAGCTCCCGCTGGGCAAATAGGCCTAAAACCTTGGCTGCTGCTCCCGAAGCTTGCGCTATGGTTTCGGGGATATCCTTCGGGAACTGAGCAGCCCCAGCTATGAACACACCTGCTGTCAAGCTTTCCACTGGGCGGAGTTTGGGGTGTGCTTCCTGGAAGAAGCCAAAAGCATCGGTAGCGACGCGCAGCCTCTTAGCCAGCTCCTCAGCCCCAGGCGAGGCCACCACCGCATTGGCCAGAACAGCCAGGTCCACCTCTGCTTCCACCGGCCTTCCTGAAAGGGTATCCACCCCTCGCACAAAAACCCTACCCCCTTCCTCGTAAACCCTTGCCACCTTGCCACGGATGTACAGAACCCCGTAGTCCATTATCGCCCTTTGGACGAACTCCTCATACTTTTTGCCCTGGGAGCGAATGTCTATGTAGAAAACCAAAGCCTGTCCATCAGGCACCTTCTGCTTGAAGAGGGAGGCTTGCTTAGCAACATACATGCAGCATATCTTGGAGCAATAAGGCCGATGGCGCTGGGGGTCACGGGAGCCAGCGCACTGGATAAAAGCAACGCTCTTTACTTCCTTCCCATCAGAAGGGCGCCTAAGGCCATCTTTAAGCATCCTCTCAAATTCCAAAGCAGTGATTACATCCGGATAGCGGCCTCCACCATACTCACCAAGAGCTTGGAGAGGATAGAGGTCAAATCCCGTAGCCACCACTATTGCCCCAACATCAAAAGACTTCTCACCAGAAGGGGTCTCCACCTTCACAGTGAAATTGCCCACATACCCGCCGACCTCTTTCACCTCTGAGCGGGTCAGAACGGTAATGTTTGGATGCTCCGTAACAGATTTGATTTTATCTTCCAAGAACCCGTCAGGGGCATTGAAGTTTATGTAAAGGCCTGAGAGGCGCCGGACCTTGCCTCCAAGCTCCTCCCCTTTTTCCACCAAAATTACTGGATATCCGGCATTGGCTATGTCCAAAGCGACGGTTAGGCCAGCTATACCTCCGCCTATGACCAGGGCTTTCTTGATTACTGGTATGCCCAGAGGGATTAGAGATTCGTCGTAGCGGACCTTCTCAATGATGGTGCGGATGACTTCAATGGCTTTGAGTGTGGCTTCCTCTGGGTAATTCTGGTGAGGCCAGCTGACCTGCTCCCGGATGTTAGCAATTTCAGTTCGGTAGGGGTTAACTCCAGCCGATGCCGCAGCCTTGCGGAAAGTAACCTCGTGCATGGAGGGGGAACAAGCCGCTACCACAATCCCGTCCAGCTTATGCTCTTTTATCGCCTGGCGTATAAGGTTTTGGCCTGGCTCAGAACACATGTATTTGTAATCGGCAGCAAAAGCCACCTCTGGCAATTTCTTTATTTCCTCTACCACTCGCCCGACGTCAATGACTCCTGCGATGTTGAAGCCACAGTGACAGACGAAAACTCCTATGCGAGCCATTTTTCAACCCCATTGTGAGAATAGAGCCAGCACTTTCCCCGCTGCGCCACTGGCTTGAGAAACCGTCTCGGGGATATCCTTAGGGCCAGTGCCTGCTCCCGCTAAGAATATTCCCGGCCGGCCACTCTCCAAAGGCGCAAAATTGCCATCTTCTTCCTCAAGGAAGCCGTGTTCGTCCAACTTCAAGCCCAACTTCTCCGCCAAAACCCTGGTTTCCGGCCGGGGAACCATCGCCACCGCCAGGACTACTAAGTCCGCTGCTACTTCTACTTGCCTCCCTGAAAGGGTATCCACCCCTCGCACAATCACTTTCCCATCCTCTTGGTAGAGGCGGGCTACTTTCCCTCGGATGTAGAGCACGCGGTCCTCTGTTACAGCTCGGTGGATGAATTCCTCATAGCCTTTCCCAGCCGAGCGGATGTCAATGTAGAAGACGATGGCCTGGCCATCGTGAACGCGGTGCTTGTAGAGCATGGCATGCTTGGCGGTATACATACAGCAGATTTTGGAACAATAGGGCATGTGGCGTTCGGGGTCACGAGAGCCAGCACATTGGACAAAGACCACCACTTTAGGTTCCTTGCCATCGGAAGGCCGCATGATTTTCCCCGCCGTCGGCCCTGAGGCTGAGAGGAGCCTCTCAAAGGCTAAAGAATCTATAACGTCAGGGATAGTACCTCCACCGTATTCCCCAAGTTCGGTTAGAGGCAATAGCTCATAACCGGTAGCAACGATTACTGCCCCAACTTCTTCCTCAAAAATCCTTTCCTTCTGGTTGTAATCAATCGCTCCAACGGGGCAAAACCGCTCGCAAACCCGGCATTTGCCTTGGGTAAAGTACAGGCAATTTTCGGTGTCTATGACTGGCTTATTGGGCACAGCTTGGGGAGAAAGGGTATAGATAGCCTTGCGCTTCCCTATGCCCCTTTCAAAATCTGTAGAAGTAACCCTCTTAGGGCATTTCTCCTGGCAAACTCCGCAGCCGGTGCAGATTTCCCAATTAACGTAAGCCGGGTAGCGGCGGATTCGGACCCGGAAATTGCCTACGTCGCCTTCAAGCGATTCCACTTCAGAATAAGTGTAAAGCTTGATTTTCTCGTGGCGGCCTACTTCCACCGTACGGGGGGTGAGGATGCATTGGGAGCAGTCCAAAGTTGGGAAAGTCTCGGAAAGCTGGAGCATATGCCCCCCGATGGAAGGAAGCCTCTCTACAAGCACCACTTCATAGCCGGCGTTAGCTATGTCCAACGCTGCCTGAATCCCGGCTATTCCGCCACCGATTATTAACGCTCGCTTGATGGGCATGGTTTAACCCCTTCTTAGGCTCCATCACGCACATGATGCCTTCTTGCCCGCAACTTTCGCACTCTACTTGCAAGGTAGTGTGCTCAATCCCGAACTTTGAGGCCAAGGAGTGCTTTACTTCTTCCATGATTTTCTGGGCTTGACTCAGGGCCTGGTCGGCCAGCACTATGTGAGCGCTGAGGGCTGTGTAATTAGGGCTTATAGTCCAGATATGCAAGTCATGAACCCCTTGCACCCCAGGCACTTGAAGAATTGCCTCCGCCACTTGGGAAGCCTTCATCCCCGTTGGTATCCCTTCAAGGAGTATATGCGTAGCTTCTCGCAGCACCCGCCCTGCCCCCTTTAGGATGATTAACCCGATTAGTGCGCCAATGAGTGAGTCAACCCAGAACCATCCGGTCCAAAGCATGACCAAACCGCCGATAATTACGCCTACTGAGGACAAAGCATCGCCCAAGACGTGGAGGAAAGCACTGTGCATGTTAAGGTCACTGTGGTCATGTTCGCGGAGCAAGATGGCAGCCAAAATGTTTGCGCCCAACCCCACCGTTGCCACCAAAAGCATGGGGCCAGCCAGCACAACTTCGGGGTTCCAAAGCCGTTCCCAAGCTTCGCGTAAGATTCCGAAAACCACCAGAAGCAAGGTCGCACCGTTAGCCAGAGCTGCCAGGACCTGGAGACGATGGAAACCATAGGTATGGCGGTCATCTGGAGGTAAAGAGGCAAGCTTCAAGGCAACATAGCTCATCCCTAAAGCCAAGAAATCCAGGAAAACGTGGGAAGCATCGGAGAGCAAAGCCAAGCTGCGAGTCCAGAATCCTCCAGCAATCTCGGCCGTTAGGATCAAACCGGTTAAAACGAGCGCCCATAAAAGGCGCTGCTTAGCGTAGTTCATCCTGCCTCCTGGTTAAGCAGCCCCTTAGACTTCAGTAGAGGTTTTGGGTCAACGTAATGCTTCTCCAACTCGTAACGGGTGGGGTCAAGGCCCAAAGCTATAGCCAAAAGCTGGGTGAAATAAAGGACGGGCAATGGCCTAAAGCCCCCCTTCTTTACGACCAAATCCTTCTGCCAACGGTCCAGGTTAAACTGGCACAACGGGCAATTAGTTACGAGGACCTCCGCTCCCGCCCGGTAAGCGGAGGAGATTATCCGGTAGCTCATCTCCATGGCCAATTCGGGCCTTATAGCCACAAGGTAATTTCCGCAGCACTCCACCTTCCCACCCCACAGGACTGGCTCAGCCCCAAGAGAGGCCATGAGCTCATCCAAGGCCTGGGGATTTTCGGGGTCATCGTAGGCCACTTCAGCCGGGGGACGAAGGACCATGCATCCGTAATAGCAGGCCACTTTGAGCCCATTAAGACTCTTTTTAACTTCCGCCCTCACCTTCTCAAAGCCGACTTCATCCCTAAGGACTTGGAGCACATCCATTACCTCAACCTGCCCTTGGTAGTCGGCCTCTATGAAGTAATTGAGCCTTTCCCGTTTATCGCGGTCCAAGCGTATAACCCGATTGGTCCGCTTGAGGACGTTGTAACAAGTAGTGCAAGCGGTAGCGAGCTTATCCCCTTGGGCTGAAGCGGCCACGAGCACCCTTGCCGGCCCGGCCAAATCCAGAAGATTGTCCACAAGGAGCGGGAAGGAAGCTCCGCAGCAATTCCAATCCGGCAGTTCCTCCAGCTCAACCCCTAAAGCAGCCATGGATTCGCGGACTGAACGGTCAAACCCTTTGCCTTTAGTGTTGAGGGTGCATCCGGGGAAATAGGCGACTTTCACAGGGCCTCCTTCAGAGCGTATATTTTCTAAAGCCTGCAATTATTGCCTGCTGAGGGAAAGACTCCAAATCTTCTTCTGAAATTTGATTGTGCTTGAGGACCTCCCCGCTTCTCTCCATAGCCAGCTCGCGTAGGGCTTCCATAATCCTTGAAAGGTCTACACCCTTCGGGCAGCGGGCGTAACAAGCCTGGCACGCCACGCAAAACCATATAGTGGCCGATTGTAGGACTTCCTCTACCTGGCCAAGCTGCAGGAGGCGTATAACCTGGCTTGGGAGGAGGTCCATAGCAAAGGCGGCAGGACAACCAGCAGAACATTCTCCGCATTGGTAACAGGCCAAGAGGTCTTGCCCGCTTAGCTCTTCAACCCTCCTGGCCAATGGGTTAAGGTAGAACTTCTCCAATGAAATCACCGTTCCCATGGCCACCACCTTTTTCAGAGGCTACCAAATATTACCTCAAGTTGTGCTTTTTGTCAATACCCTGTGGACGAGTTGGTATGGCCCAGCATCAATGAAAGTCAGCGCAGGCTGACCTCTGGCCTAACTTTCTTGTTAAGCGCCAGCCTTCGCCAGCACCCCCCGATTTTATTAACCGCAAAGGGCACAAGGAAAAGTGGTATGAAAACTTTCAGCGATTGCTCGTTCCTCACCTTGATGATATAATGGATTCAAATCAACCCTCAGGAGGGAAGCGATGAAAATCGTTGTCCTTGGCGGCTGCGGCGACATGGGAAGCCACGTTGTCCACGACCTTATCCAAACCTCCGAAGCCGAAGTAGTCATCGCCGATTACCGGGTAAAAGTGGCCGAAGAAATGGCTTCCACGCTGGGAGAAAGAGCCAAAGCGGCCTTCGTAGATGCTACTGACCCCGCTTCCTTGAAAAAAGTCCTTGAAGGAGCTGATGCAGCCGTAGGATGCATCGGCCCATTCTACAAGTTTGCTCTCCCTCTGGCTAAAGCTGCCCTGGAAGCTCGGGTCAATTATGTAGACATCTGCGACGATTACGGCCCAGTGGAAAGCATCCTGGCCTTAGATGAGGCTGCCCGCCAGGCTGGGATAACCATAATCACAGGGCTGGGCTGGACCCCAGGTATAACCAATGTCTTGGCCAAGCACGCATCACGCCAACTTGATGAAGTAGAAGAAATCAACATAGCTTGGACTGGAAGTGCATCCGATTCAAAAGGCTTGGCAGTAATAATGCACGTATTCTATGCCTCCACCGGCGAAGTTCCATCCTGGATAAATGGCCAACTTGTCAAAGTTAAGGCCTCCTCAGGGAAAGAAACAGTGGAATTCCCGGCACCGTTGGGGAAAGTCAAAGTCTTCCACTGCGGCCACCCGGAGCCTATAACCATCCCTCGCTACATAAAAGCTAAGACTGTAACCCTGAAGGGCGCCCTCATCCCCGATTGGAACAATAAAGCCTTGGAAGTTTTCGCCGCTCTCAAGCTTATAGACACCCCAGCTAAAATGGAAAGGATGGCTAAGCTAATCCATTCCATTGAGGGAATTTTCCGGGTGGGAGGAGTGGCTTGCTCCGGGGCCAAGGTCACGGTTAAGGGCCGTAAAGATGGGCAACCTAAAACCATAAGCTATGGCGTGGCGGACCGGATGGGGCGCTTGACCGGAATCCCTGCTTCCATAGGAGCCCAGTGGTTAGCTAAAGGCCTCATCCCCCAGAAAGGTGCTTTTGCCCCCGAAGGGTGCATAGAGCCTGAACCATTCCTGGAAGAGCTGGCCAAAAGAGGCATAAAAGTTGTAGGAATGTAGTGCAAAGTGCTGGAAAAAGTCCGCCGTTTTGTAATTGAGCACGGACTCTTCTCCCCAGGGGAAAAGGTAATAGTAGGGGTCTCGGGAGGGCCTGATTCCCTTTGCCTTCTCCACATCCTTTGCCGCCTAAGAGCAGATTTGGGCCTCAAGCTTCACGTAGCCCACCTGAACCACAAGATAAGAGGACTTGCTGCCGAAGAGGACGCTGCCTTTGTGGAAAAGGTAGCCAAGGAATGGGGAATTCCTTGCACCATAGAGGCGAGGGATGTGCCGGCTTTAGCCCGCGAGAAAGGCATGAGCTTGGAAGAGGCTGCCCGCTACGCCCGCTATAAGTTCCTGGCCGAAGTAGCCATTAGGGAAAACGCCAAGACCATAGCCGTAGGCCACAACGCCGATGACCAAGTAGAGACAGTGGTAATGCACTGGGTACGTGGCTCCGGGCTGGCTGGCTTGAGAGGAATGCTCCCCCGTTCCCAACTTATAGTAGGAGGTGAAGAATACGACCTTTGGCTTGTCCGGCCACTTTTGGAAATAAGCCGGGCGGAAATTGAAGCCTACTGCCACGAGCACGGCCTTACCCCTCGCTTTGACCTTTCCAACCTGGACACAACTTACTTCCGCAACCGACTTCGCCACGAACTCATCCCTTACCTGGAAACTTTTAACCCTCGCTTCCGAGAGGTGGCAAGACGTTCGGCGAAGCTCTTCGCTGACGATTACGATTTCCTCCGACGCCAGGTTGAGGCCTTCTGGCATGAAGTAGTGGAGCGAGAGGAAGAAAAAGGCATAGTTTTCTCCCTCAGCCGATGGCTAACCCTTCACCCCGCCATGCAGAGAGGGACGATCAGGGAAGCCATAAGCCGGCTGCGCCGAGGTCTAAGAGACATAGGATGGGAGCATGTGGAAAGAGCCCGCAAAGCTGTCCTGGAAAGGAGAGCCGGGGTAAAAGTAACACTTCCCCAAGGCCTGGTCTTAGTCACAGGATACGGCATATTCTTCATCGGAGAAGAAGGGTTTGCCCCTCGCGAGGATTTACCGCTCATCACCGAAGAAATCCCTTTGAAAATCCCAGGCCAGACCCCTATTACCGAAAGCGGATGGAAGGCGGAGGCTTCCATCACTCCCTTATCACAATTACCTAACAGCTGGAATGCCAATCCCGACCCTTGGCAGGCTTTCCTGGACTGGAGTAAAGTCAAAGCCCCTGTTAAGCTTAGGCCACGCCGGCCTGGGGACCGCTTCAAACCTCTGGGCCTTAAAGGCGGAACAAAAAGCCTCCACGAGTTCATGATTGACGAAAAAATGCCCCAGTACCTTAGGGGCAAGTGGCCAATCCTTGTGGATGGAGAGAAAATCCTTTGGGTTGTTGGCTACCACATTTCCGAAGAAGCGATGGTTACACCTGAGACAGAAAAAGTGCTCATAATTCGGGTTCACAAAGATTCCCCCTCCTGAGAGAGAGCTTTGGCCCAGGTTTTTAACCGAACCAGAAACCTAAAATTGACCGATAAGGCCAAAGTTTGCCGGGCTTTTGGGGAAAAAGCCCTCGGCCTCATGTTCCGCCGCTCCCTTAAGCCTGACGAAGTCTTAATCTTTGCGAACAGGAAAGAAAGCAAGTGGGGTTCAGGAATACACATGCTCTTTGTATTCACCCCCATAGCTGTGGTTTGGCTCAGCAAAGATAAAAAAGTGGTGGATAAAACCTTGGCTTTACCTTTTCGCCCTTGGTACTTCCCCTCCCAGCCAGCCCAATATTTCTTGGAAGGGCCCGCGAGCTTGCTGGAGAAAGTAGAGGTTGGGGATGAGCTGGAGTTTGAAGGCCTTTAGCCTATTGGCTTTAGGCGCAATAAGCTTTGCTACTCCGTCTTTCCCCCTCACCGTTAACCCTCTACCCCTTCTTCCGGGGGAAGCGGCTTCCGTATCGGTAAAAGCTTACACCAACAGCCCTCCGCAGGGAGAATTTGCGGGACAAGCCCTGAGATTCGTCTGGGACGGGGAAAACTGGGTGGCTTTCTTCGGGGTGCATGCTTTAACAAAGTCAGGGAAATATCCACTCCGAATTTGCCTCCCTTCAGGCCCTTGCCAAGAGATGGAGCTATTCGTGGCCCATAAGGATTACCCCGTGGAAAAGTTACGCTTACCTGAGGAAAAAATGGCCCTATTGAAGCCGGAAATAGTGGAAGAGGAGAGGGAAGTAGTAGCAAAAGCCTACTCCACCTTTTCAGCCAAGCCGCTGTGGCTTCTCCCCTTTTCCCCACCTCTTGAGGGGAAATTAGTGGTGACTTCACCCTTTGGGCTTAGGAGAGCTTACGGCAACTCTCCCCCTTCAGGCTTCCATGACGGGGTTGACTTTAGGGCTAAAGAGGGAACGCCTGTTTATGCCCCGGCGCCGGGAAGGGTCATCCTGGCAAGGGAACTTGCCTTAAGGGGTAAGATGGTCGTCCTGGACCACGGAGCCGGTGTGATGAGTGGCTTCCTCCACCTTTCGGAGATAGCGGTGAAAGAAGGCCAAGAAGTTAAGAGGGGGGAACTCATAGGCAAAGTAGGGAACACAGGCCTATCCACTGCCCCTCACCTTCACTGGGAAGTAAGAGTAAATGGGGTGGCAGTAAACCCACTTACTTGGTTAGGAAAGAGCTTCAGGCCTGAAAGGCCGCCATTTCTCAAAAACCCGCGCGCCTGGCTTCGCTTAGCTCCTTGACACTAATCCTGCCCAAAGGTATAATGAGCCCGGTTACCGAGCCACCCCATTGAAAAGGAGGTCAAGATGTACGAAATACTGGAGAAGCACGACCATTCCCCAGTAACTAAAGAATTCAAGGTCTATGCCCCAAGGGTAGCTTCCAAAGCCAAAGCCGGTCAATTTGTGATAGTAGTTCCTTGGGAAAAGGGAGAAAGGGTTCCTCTAACCATAGCTGACTTCAGCCGGGAAGAAGGTTGGATAACCCTTGTCTTCCTGGTAGTCGGCAAAAGCACAAAGTTTATGGCTGGGATGAAGCCTGGCGACCGCCTATACGCTGTAGTCGGTCCACTGGGCAATCCATCTGAAATTGAGCATTACGGAACCGTGGTCTGCGTAGGCGGAGGACTTGGAATAGCCCCCATTTACCCCATAGCCAGAGAACTCCGGAAGGTCGGCAATTACATCATATCCATAATCGGTGCCAGAACCAAGGACCTTTTGTTCTGGGAGGACAAAATCCGCTCCGTAAGCGATGAGCTAATCGTGTGCACCGATGATGGCTCCTACGGCCGCCAGGGGGTGGTCACTGTGCCTTTGAAGGAATTGCTGGAAAGCGGCCGCAAAATAGATGCGGTCTGGGCCATTGGCCCGGCCATAATGATGAAGTTCTGCTCTCTAACCACCAAGCCCTTTGGAGTAAAAACCATCGTAAGCCTGAACCCGATAATGGTGGACGGCACTGGCATGTGTGGGGCTTGCCGGGTTGAAGTGGACGGAAAAACTCGCTTCGCCTGCGTGGATGGGCCAGAGTTTGACGGACACAAAGTGGATTGGGATTTACTCATGGCTCGCCAGAGGCTCTACTGCGAGCAAGAAAAGCTTGCTCTGGAGTTATTTGAAAAGCAGGAGGCAAAGTGCTGAGGCCACAGAAGACCTCCCTCCCTAACGGCATTCGTCTCTTAGCCACACCCCTACCTCACACTATGGCCGTAAGCATAGCCTTCATGGTAGGGGTTGGCTCCCGGTATGAGAGCGACCCGGAAGGGGGTGCTTCCCACTTCGTTGAACACGTAGTCTTCAAGGGGACTGCGAAATGGCCTACCGCTAAGGATATTGCTTCTTCCGTGGAAGGGGTTGGGGGTTTAATCAATGGAAGCACTTCCCAAGAAATGACCTCTTACTGGCTTAAGCTCCCCAAGGACCATTGGAAGCTGGGCTTTGAGCTCCTGTGCGATTTGCTCTTAAACCCCCTCTTCCGAGAAGAAGATGTGGAAAAAGAGAGGGCAGTAATTTTAGAAGAACTGCGGGGGATGAAAGATTCCCCCGAGGACTGGGTTTTCGTAATGGCGGCAAACATCCTCTGGCCCAATCACCCCTTAGGCCGAGAAATCATAGGAACAAAGGAAAGCTTGCAGGCTCTTTCCAAAGAGAAGCTCTTAGACTTCAGAGCCCGACACTATACCCCCAAGAATGTAGTGGTAAGCATAGCTGGAGCTATAACAGCCGAAGAAGCTTTGGAAGCCGCCGAGCGCTACCTATCAACTTGGGAAGGCTCCTCCCCTCCCTCCTTTATCCCTGCTCCTGCCCCCTCCGATGGCCCAATCCAGGCCTATGAAAGCCGCCGGGTCGAGCAAACCCACCTCGTCCTTACGTGGTACGGCCTTTCCCTAAATCACCCCGACCGATTTGCTCTTTCAATCCTTAATGCCCTCTTAGGGGAAGGCATGAGCTCCCGGCTGTTCACGGAGATAAGGGAAAAGAGAGGGCTTGCCTACAACATCAGCTCCTACCTTGAATTCTTCACCGATTCAGGCTCTATGGGGGTGGCCGCAGGGATATCGCCCAATCGCCTGGAGGAAACCCTTAAGGCCATCATTGAACAATTGGCCCTCCTCAAAACCCAAGAAGTACCCGAAGAGGAACTCACCAAAGCCAAAGAGTTCGTGAAAGGTCGCCTTCTCCTTCAGCTTGAAGATTCCCTGAGCCTGGCCTTCTGGTACGGAAGGCAAGAACTACTCCTTGGCCGAACCTTGACCCCCTCTGAAGTAATCCAAGCCATTGATGCCGTAACCTCACAGGATGTAAAGAGAGTGGCTGAAGAGCTAATTAAATCCTCAAGGATGAAACTGGCGCTAATCGGCCCCTATAGGAAAGAAAAAAGCTGGATAAGGACGGTGGAAAGCCTTGGCTCTTAGAGGGCGAATCTTAGTTGTAGATGACGAGCTGTCAATAAGGAAAATATGCCAATTCATCCTCCAAATGATGGACTTTGAAGTGGAGACCGCTGCCGACGGCCTGGAAGCAGTGGAAAAGGCCAAGGAAAAACCCTTTGACCTCATCATTACCGACATCAAATTGCCAGGGATTGATGGGATTGAAACCGCCAGGCTTATCCGCGAGCTTTACCCTGATGTCCCTTGGATTATAATAACTGCCTACGGCCAGTTAGACTTAGCCCTCAAAGCTATAAGGCTTGGAGTCAACGGCTTCCTCCTCAAGCCCTTCTCACCCGATGAACTCAAGGTTGTGGTCAATCACGTCCTGGAAATGGACCAATTGAGGAGGGAAAGTCTACGCATTAAAGCCCTCTTGCCCCTGTTTGAAATCTCAAAAACTATCCTCAGCACATTGGAAATCGGGGAACTGGAAGGGAAACTTTTGCACATAGCCCGGGAAAGCCTCTTAGCTGATGGAGTATGGATGTATGAAGTGGATTGGGACAAGCTCCTTGGAGACCCTCCTGATTCCCTCTCCTTGCTCTCCCTTGAGCTTCAAGCGGCATTGATGAAAGCTTTGGAAAAGAGCGATACCGCTTTCCTTTGGACCAGAGAAATTCCCGAAGAGACAAGTTTACTCATGGTCAAAGCCAACCTTGACCAGCTATTGGCTGCACCACTGAGAGCAGGAGAGAGGCTGTTGGGGTTCCTGGCAGCCTTTAAAACCATAGGCTCCACCCCATTCCGGCCCTCAGACCAAGATTTCCTCACAATTTTAGCTGGGCAAGGCGCTGTAGCCTTGGAAAACGCCAAACTCTTTGAGCACGTCCAGAAAGCTTTCATAGAACTGCAAGAACTTGAAAGGCTCAAGAGCAACTTCGTAACCCTAATCGCCCACGAGTTCCGTACTCCACTCTCCCTTATACTCGGCTACGCTTCAATTCTAAGCGAAGAAATACAGGACTCACGCCTCAAAAGATTTGCCGAAATAATCGTTCACAATGCTACCCGCCTTTCATCTTTGCTCCAGGACATGTTGGACTTTAAGCGCCTGGAGAAGAAAGCCACTTCCATCCAGTTGGAATCAATTTTCCTGCCCGAGCTTGTGGAAAGAGTCATAGAGAACTATAGGCCTCTCATGCAGGACAAAAACCTTGAGGTAACTGTAGATATACCCCCTGAAGTCCAAAGAGTTCAAGCTGACCCTGCCAAGCTGGAGGTGGTTTTGAGCAACCTGCTCTCCAACGCTGTAAAGTTCACCCCGGCTGGGGGGAAAATAACGGTAGGGGCAAAGCTTATGGATAAGCCCTACATGTTTGTAAAGGATACGGGCATAGGCATCCCGCCTGAGGAGAGGGAGAAAATTTTCCTCAGCTTCTACCAAATAGGGGAACCGGGCAAAGAGAACAGAGGCCTTGGCCTCGGACTTTACATAGCAAAAGAGCTTGTAACGATGTGGGGTGGGAGGATATGGGTTGAGAGTGAGGTAGGCAAAGGAAGCACATTCTGGTTCACTTTGCCCTCAATGGAGGAAAAGTATGCCCGCTAAGCGCCTTCAGAGCACCCGAATCCTTAGTAAATTGATGGAAAGATACTACCTAAAAATCCGGTACCTACGCTTTTTCCGACCACTGGCCTGGGTCACAAGCGGGGCGCCAGTGGAAATCCTAAGAGCTATGGGGATTGAAGTTGCTTACCCCGAAAATTACGGAGCATTATGTGGGGCAAGAGGGGTAGGAACTGCTCTGAGCGAAGAAGCCGAAGCCCACGGTTACGCCCCAGAACTTTGCTCCTACGCTAAAATCAACCTCGGAAGCATATTCAACCCCTCTTCAGCCCCATTGAAAGGCCTGCCCAAGCCCGACCTCTTAATCGTTTGCAACAACATATGCGGGACAGTGGTGAAGTGGTTTGAAGCCCTTGCCCACCGTTACCGTATCCCCATCTTCATCCTGGACACCCCTTTTCTCCATGACGACCTTGAACCTCACATCGTCCGGTATGTGCGAAGCCAACTGGAAGAAATGATTGAGTTCATTGAGCGTCACACTCGCCGTCGCCTCAATCAAAAGCGCTTCCAGGAAGTCCTGGAACTCTCTAATGAATGTGTCCACCTATGGGGTGAGATAAGGAAGATGTGCAAAGCCCAGCCCTCCCCACTCAACGCCCCCGACCTTTTCGTCAACATGGCAGCTATAGTAGTGCTCAGGGGGACTAAGGAAGCAGTTGAATACTACCACACCCTCCGCAACGAAGTTAAAGCAAGGGTTGAACGCGGAGAAGGGGCAATTCCCGAAGAACGTCACCGCTTACTTTGGGATAACATAGCCCTCTGGAACCGCCTTTACCGCTTCTACTCCCACTTCGCCAAGAGAGGGTGCTGCTTTGTGGTTGACACTTATACAGGCGCTTGGGACAACCCTGTTGAGGACGGTGAACCTTTGGAAGCTCTGGCCCGCGCTTATACTTCCGTCCTCCTTAACCGAAGCCTCTCCTACCGAGCTCGCCAAATGATAGAACTGATTAAAGAGTACAAAGTGGATGGTTTCGTAATGCACTCTAACCGCTCCTGCAAGCCATATTCCCTCGGCCAATACGATATCAAGCGAATCGTCAGCGCCGAAACGGGGGTCCCAGGCCTGATAATAGATGCCGACATGTGCGATTCTCGCTACTACTCTGAAGAGCAAATTCGCAACCGCATTGATGCTTTCATTGAACAACTGGAGGGTAGTGCGTGAAGTGATAGGTCACGAGTGGGTTCTCAAGCTCCTAGAAAATGCCGTGAGGAAAGGAGTCCTTTCCCACTCCTATCTTTTCACAGGGCCGGACGGGGTTGGGAAAAGGACGCTGGCCTTGGAGTTTGCCAAGTATTTGTGCTGCAAAGTAAGCTTACCACCATGCGGCTCTTGCCGCGATTGTCAGGAGGTGCTGGGAAGAACCCACCCCGACTTGAAGCTCTTAGAGCCCGAAAATGGCTCCATCAAAATTGAACAGATGAGAGAACTGCACCGCGAAGCTTTTTTGGCCCCTCACCGCAGCCCTTACCGCATCTTCATCATCTCCGATATGGATAAAGCTACTCCGGAAGCGGCCAATAGCCTCCTCAAAATCCTGGAAGAACCACCACTCCATTCCTTATTCATCCTAACCGCTACATCCGCTGAGCTTCTCTTGCCCACAATCGTTTCCCGATGCCAAGTCTTCAACCTACGGCCCGTCCCCGAAAGCCAGATTCAGGAATTTTTGGAAAAAAGCTGGGGAATTGAAAGCTCCAAAGCCCACCTCTTAGCCCGCCTATCGGAGGGCTGCCCAGGTAAAGCCATAATGTTCATCCAAGAAGAAGAACTTTTCAAAAAGCGAGAGGAGGATTTGGAAGCTTTCTTTTACATCCTGAAGAGCGATACAGTAACAAGATTGGAGTGGGCAGGAGAGTTTGGGAAAGATGAAGAAAGGCTTAAAGAAATGCTAAAGTGGTGGATTTTGGCGGCGCGAGATATGCTCCTGATTTTGGAAGGGGCCAAGGAGAAAGTGGTAAATGCCGATTACTTGGGGAAATTGGAAGCAGCGGCAGTAAAGCTGGGCAAAGAAAAAACTCGCACTGGGCTAAAAGAGATGCGCTCAATACTTACAGCATTGCACCGGAATGCCAATTTGCGCTTGGCTCTGGACGTACTGATGCTCAAATTACCAGGATTTTCTCAGGAGGTGTAAATTGCCTTTTGTAGTAGGGATACAGTTCAGGAAGAATTGCAAAATCTACAACTTTAATGCCACAGGCTTTGAAGACCTTGCCCGTGGGGACTATGTAGTGGTAGAGACAGAGAGGGGCTTGGAAATCGGGAAAGTTATAGTGCCCCCACGGGAAATAGCCAATGTGGAAACACCTTTGAAAGGAATAGTGCGCAAGGCAACCCCTTGGGACCTTGTTAGGATGGATTTTTACCGGCACAAGGAGGGGGAAGCTTTAGCCAAGGCCCGCCAACTGGCCCGCGAGATGGGCTTAAGCATTAAACTGGTAAAGGCAGAATACAACTTTGAAGGCACTAAGCTAACCCTCTTTTTTACCTCGGAAGGGAAGGCCGAATTTAAAGAGTTCGTTCGCCTGCTTGAAGAGGAGCTGGGGGTTAAAGTAGAGCTATTCTCTATCGGAGTGCGAGATGAAGCTAAATTCATCGGTGGGATAGGACCTTGCGGCCGCCCCTTGTGCTGCGCTTCCTTCCTAACAGAATTTGATTCCGTGTCCATAAAAATGGCCAAGATTCAGGACCTTCCCATAAACCCGGCAGCCATCTCGGGGTTATGCAACCGGCTCCTTTGCTGCTTGCGCTACGAATTTGAAACTTACAAGGACTTTAAAGAGCGCCTGCCTAAGGTAGGGCAAAAAATAAAAACCCCTAAAGGGGAAGGCAAACTTGTAGCCATAAACGTAGTAAAAGAGACGGTAACCGTCCAGCTGGAAGACGAGACCACCGTTGAATTACCTGCAGAGCAGGTAGAGATTTTAAAGGGCTAACCGGCGCCATAATCAGCGCGGCTCCACAATGAACTTTATAGCCGTCCTTTCTTGACCGTTTATGTCAACCTCAGTGAAGGAAGGGATACAGACGATGTCGTAGCCATCCAGGGCAAGGTAACCCCTGGCAATGGCTATTGCTTTAATGGCTTGATTTACGGCACCGGCCCCTATAGCCTGGACTTCCGCCCTCTTACTTTCCCTTATTACTCCGGCTATGGCTCCAGCTACTGCCGTAGACCGAGACTTAGCTGAAACTTTTATGACGGGCATCTTGCCTCCTTGCTGTTGGCTCTCTATATAAATTTTACACCATTACACCCCCCATAGCAAGCTATTGAAGCACTTTTGGGGGTGTATCCCTCTGCGCCGATTGGAAATCAGCCTTATTGGAG
>CAYOIS010000029.1:0-13600 GCA_964404055.1 uncultured Anaerolineae bacterium
CACCACCAGTTTATGGTATAATAAGCCAAAACGGCAAGGAGAAAGGACTATGGAATTAAGAGAATTTCTTTCGTTCCTCCGAACCCACGGCTTATTGCGGGAGGTGGATGAGCCGCTCTCTCCTTACTTGGAAATGGCTCGCTTTATAGCAGCCCATCAGGAAGAAGTTCTCCTCTTCAAGAATGTTCCCGGCTACGAAGGTGAAGTGGTCTCGGGTTTATGCGCTAAAAGGGAACTTATGGCAATGGCTCTTGGAGTCCAGCCGCAGGCCTTAATTCCCAGTTTAATAAAAGCCATGCGGAATCCTGTAACCCCTCCGATAGTGGAAAATCCACCCTGCCAAGAAGTAGTGGAAGAGAGTGTAGATCTTACTAAGCTTCCAATACTCAAGCATTTATCGGAGGATGGCGGCCCTTATGTGACGGCTGGAGTGGCGATAATTAAGGACCCCGATTACGGCCGCAATGCCTCTTTCCACCGCTTGATGCTTTTGGATGAGAAGCGCTTTGTGGCCAGGGTCGTGGAAGGGCGGGGGACGCACACTGCTTGGAGCAAAGTTCCTGGAGACTTAGAGATAGCTGTAGCAATAGGGCTTCCTGTGCATATCCTTATAGCCGCCTCTATGTCACCGCCGAAGGGCGTGGATGAGCTTTCCATAGCCAATGCCCTTGCTCCCACGCCATTAGCTCGCTGTTTGACTAAGGATTTGGAGGTTCCAGCTTGTGCTGAGATTGTCTTAGAGGGGCGCTTGACTAAGAAGCTTGCCCCTGAAGGGCCGTTCATAGACCTTACCCAGACTTGGGATTATGTGCGGGAGCAGCCAATTTTAGAAGTAGACCTTGTTACCCATAGGAGGAGGCCTATATACCATGCTCTGCTTCCAGGTGGAGCCGAACACCGGTTGCTCATGGGAGTCCCTAGAGAGCCTACTATTTTTGCAGCGGTAAATGAAGTGGTGGAGTGCATTGATGTGAGGGTTACCCCTGGTGGGATGTGTTGGCTCCATGCGGTGGTGAAAATCCGCAAGAGGGGTCCTGAGGATGGGCTAAAGGCTATAGAGGCAGCCTTCAAAGGGCATCCATCACTTAAGCACGTTGTAGTAGTAGATGAGGATGTGGACATTGACAGGCTTGAGGAGGTGGAGTGGGCTATAGCTACGCGCTTTCAGGCGGATAGGGGGCTTGTGGTTTTGCGGGATCAGCCTGGGAGTTCTTTGGATCCTTCGGCCAAGCATTTTCCTGGGCGGAAGGCTCTTACAGCCAAGATGGGGATTGACGCCACTATTCCGTGGGGGGCTAAAGCTGAGGGTTTCAAGCGGGTAAGGTGGTAAAAAAGAAAGTTCCCCTGGCAACGACCTACTTTCCCAGGGGCTCGCGCCCCCAGTATCATCGGCGCTGGCGGGCTTAACTTCCGGGTTCGGAATGGGACCGGGTGTTTCCCCGCCGCTATGGTCACCAGGGGAACTTTTTTTCGCACCCTAAAAGCTGAATAGGATGGGATTTCGGAGCGGGGTTTAAAGAGGGACAAGCCCTCGGCCATTAGTACCGCTTGGCTTCACCCGTTGCCGGGCTTCCACCTGCGGCCTATCAACCTGGTAGTCTCCCAGGGGCCTTACCCGGCTAAGCCGGTGGGGGGCCTCATCTTGGGGCGGGCTTCCCGCTTAGATGCTTTCAGCGGTTATCCCTGCCGGACATGGCTACCCAGCGGTGCTCCTGGCGGAACAGCTGGTACACCAGAGGTCCGTCCACCCCGGTCCTCTCGTACTAGGGGCAGCTCCCCTCAAGCCCCCTGCGCCCGCAGCGGATAGAGACCGACCTGTCTCACGACGGTCTGAACCCAGCTCACGTGCCCCTTTAATGGGCGAACAGCCCAACCCTTGGGACCTGCTCCAGCCCCAGGATGGGACGAGCCGACATCGAGGTGCCGAGCCTGGCCGTCGATGTGAACTCTTGGGCCAGACTAGCCTGTTATCCCCGGGGTAGCTTTTATCCGTTAAGCCACGGCCCTTCCACACGGTACCGTGGGATCACTAAGCCCGGCTTTCGCCCCTGCTCGGCTTGTAGGCCTCGCAGTCAAGCCCCCTTATGCCTTTGCACTCAACGGCGGGTTTCCATTCCGCCTGAGGGGACCTTTGGGCGCCTCCGTTACCTTTTAGGAGGCGGCCGCCCCAGCCAAACTGCCCACCTGGCACTGTCCCCCTCCCGGTTTCACGGGTAGGGGTTAGGGTCAAGACTTAACCAGGGTGGTATTTCAAGGGTGGCTCCATCCAGGCTGGCGCCCAGACTTCTCAGCCTCCCACCTATCCTACACAGGCTAAGCCCTAACTCAATGCCAAGTTGCAGTAAAGCTCCACGGGGTCTTTTTGTCCTGCTGCGGGTAGGCCGCATCTTCACGGCCAGTTCAATTTCGCCGGGTCCCTCGTCGAGACAGTGCCCCACTCGTTACGCCTTTCGTGCGGGACGGAACTTACCCGTCAAGGAATTTCGCTCACCTTATTCCAAGCATTTCTGCTTGGGGTGGACTATCTCTTCGTCCATACCTCTGCTGGAGGTCGGCCAGAACTTTTTGCGTCTTGACCTTGTTCGTGCGGTTCATTGAGAGCGCAACTTCTGCAATCTCTATCAGCCCCTCAGGTTCTAAGTGTTTGCCTTCGCTTATCCACCTTACTATCCGAGCAAACTTCTTAAATTCCACGTTCTTCTTCGTCTTTAGAGGATGGCGCTCAAAGAACTCTACCACCTTCTGCAGGCAGGAGAGTTTACGAATTCGCAGTTCGTACTGGTTTTCACGGTTGCGACGTACGACACCGCATCGGAAGAACCGCTTCAGGGCATAAAGGACTTGGATATCGCGCTCATGTTGAACCACACGGAACTCGGCTAATACTTGGTATCCCAGGGTCATCTTGGGGCTGGGGTTAATGCTTACGTAGAAGCATCCTGCCCCATCTACGAACCCAACTACCCAATCGGGGTTGAGGTCCATTCTGGCCACCTCCGCTTTGGCTGGACGCCTGGCGTATAGTCTCTGAGGATCCCCTTAGCGGGTTTCCTGCGGGTTGCCCAATCCCGCCCATTTTTACTGGGAGAAGCTCTCTCCCGAGTAGGGCGGGCTCTAAGGGTGTTCCCGCATACAGCCAGGTATTGCCCCCGACGTTACCGTCGGGGCAGGCAGCGTTCGCTACCTTAGGACCGTTATAGTTACGGCCGCCGTTCACCGGGGCTTCAGTTCAGAGCTTCGCCGGCCGAAGCCGGCTAACCCTTCCCCTTAACCTTCCGGCACTGGGCAGGCGTCGGCCCCTATACTTCCTCTTTCGAGTTAGCAGAGACCTGTGGTTTTGTTAACCAGTCGGCAGGGCCAATTCACTGCGGCCCCTTCGGGCTTCGGAGGCGAGCTCCTACACCCTACGTGGGGCACTCCTTCTCCCGAAGTTACGGAGCCAATTTGCCGAGTTCCTTGACGAGGGTTCTCCCGAGCGCCTTGGGATGCTCACCCCGCCTACCAGTGTCGGTTTGCGGTACGGGCACCTGGGGTTCAACGCTTAGAGGCTTTTCTTGGCAGTGTGGGCTCAGCCACTTACGCCATCACCTCTCGGGCTCCGGAGGGGGATTTTCCTCCCTCCTTCATCGCCCTACTGGCTTGGAACCGGCACGTCCAGTGGCCGGCTGGCCTACCCTCCTGCGTCCCCCCATCGCTCCCCCCAGGTGGGGCCGGAATATTAACCGGCTGTGCATCAGCTACGCCTTTCGGCCTCGCCTTAGCTCCCGCCTAACCCTGCCCTGATTGACATTGGGCAGGAAACCTTAGGCTTACGGCGGGGGTGGTTTTCACACCCCTTACCGCTACTCATGCCGGGATTCTCACTTCCCTGCACTCCACCCCTCCTTTCGGTAGGGCTTCAACGCGCAGGGAACGCTCCCCTACCGACGCTACCTTAGTAGCGCCCCGCGGCTTCGGTGCCAGGCTTAAGCCCCGTTACATTTTCGGCGCAGGACCGCTAAACCAGTGAGCTGTTACGCACTCTTTAAAGGATGGCTGCTTCTAAGCCAACCTCCTGGCTGTCTGGGCGGTCCCACCTCCTTCCCCACTTAGCCTGGACTTTGGGACCTTAGCCGGCGGTCTGGGTTGTTCCCCTCTCGACTACGGAAGTTATCTCTCGTAGTCCGACTGCCCCGCTTTTAAGTGCCGGCATTCGGAGTTTGGTTGGGTTTGGTAAGCTCAACGCCCCCTAGCCCATCCAGTGCTCTACCTCCGGCACTCAACGCGGGACGCTAGCCCTAAAGCTATTTCGGGGAGAACCAGCTATCTCCGGGTTCGGTTGGCATATCACCCCTACCCACAGCTCATCGGATGGTTTTGCATCACCAACCCGTTCGGGCCTCCACGGGGTTTTACCCCCGCTTCACCCTGGCCATGGGTAGCTCACCCGGTTTCGGGTCTACTCCCGGCGACTAAGCGCCCTTTTAAGACTCGCTTTCGCTACGGCTCCGGCTGTAACTGCCTTAACCTCGCCACCGAGAGTAACTCCCCGGCTCATACTCCAAGAGGCACGCCGTCAGGCCTTGCGGGTTTACCCGCCATAGCCCTCCGACTGCTTGTAGGCACACGGTTTCAGGTTCTATTTCACTCCCCTCACCGGGGTTCTTTTCACCTTTCCCTCACGGTACTTGTGCACTATCGGTCGCCAAGGGTATTTAGCCTTGGAGGGTGGTCCCCCCTGCTTCCCCCAGGGTTCCACGTGTCCCGGGGTACTCAGGCTCAGCAGCCCGGAAGTCTTCTCCTTTTCGCGTACGGGGCTTTCACCCTCTCTGGCGCGCCGTTCCAGGACGCTTCCGCTAAGGAGAAGATTTATAACTTCCTGGAGCCTCCGCAGCGGCTCCCGCTGCTGGCCTACAACCCCCATGGTGCAACGGCTGCGGCCTTTAGCACACCATGGGTTTGGGCTCTTCCCCTTTCGCTCGCCACTACTCGGGGAATCTCGGTTGATTTCTTTTCCTCGGCCTACTAAGATGTTTCAGTTCGGCCGGTGCCCTTCGTTGGCCTATTGGTTCAGCCAACGATACCTGGGCATTCCCCCAGGTGGGTTTCCCCATTCGGGAATCCCCGGATCACAGCCTGCTGGCGGCTCCCCGGGGCTTATCGCAGCCAGCCACGCCCTTCTTCGGCCCTTGGCGCCTAGGCATCCACCGTGTGCCCTTAGTAGCTTGGCCCTCGGGATACCCGGCTCCTACTTTACCCATCCTATTCAGCTTTTAAGGTGCCAGGGGACATAAAATGACCTGGCTTAAGGCCAGGTCCCCTTAACCCCTTAAAAGTAGTAGGAAGGACAACGGCGGGTGTTGACCTAGGAGCCTTTAGCTCCTTAGAAAGGAGGTGATCCAGCCGCACGTTCCCGTACGGCTACCTTGTTACGACTTCGTCCCAGTCGCCGGCCCCACCCTCGACGGCTCCCTCCCCCTTTCGGGGGTTAGGCCACCGGCTTCAGGTGTTGCCGACTCCCATGACGTGACGGGCGGTGTGTGCAAGGCCCGGGAACGTATTCACCGCAGTATGGCTGACCTGCGGTTACTAGCGACTCCGGCTTCATGCAGGCGGGTTGCAGCCTGCAATCCGAACTGAGACCGGGTTTGATGGGATTAGCTCCGCCTCGCGGCTTGGCAACCCATTGTCCCGGCCATTGTAGCGTGTGTGTAGCCCCGGGCATAAAGGCCATGCTGACTTGACGTCGTCCCCACCTTCCTCCGGCGTTAAGCCGGCAGTCCCCCTAGACACATGTAACTAGGGGCGAGGGTTGCGCTCGTTGCGGGACTTAACCCAACACCTCACGGCACGAGCTGACGACAGCCATGCAGCACCTGTGCGGGCTCCCTTAACGGGTCCCTCCCCTTTCGGTTCGGTACCACCCGCATGTCAAGCCCGGGTAAGGTTCTTCGGTTAGCATCGAATTAAACCACACGCTCCGCCGCTTGTGCGGGCCCCCGCCAATTCCTTTGAGTTTTAGCCTTGCGGCCGTAGTCCCCAGGCGGGGTGCTTAACGGGTTACCTTCGGCACGGACGGGGTCAACGCCGCCCACACCTAGCACCCACCGTTTACAGCCAGGACTACCGGGGTATCTAATCCCGTTCGCTCCCCTGGCTTTCGCACCTGAGCGTCAGGGACGGGCCAGGAGGCCGGCTTCCCCACTGGCGTTCCTCCCGATCTCTACGCATTTCACCGCTACACCGGGAATTCCACCTCCCTCTCCCGCCCTCAAGCCCAGCAGTATCGGACGGCCCCTCCCAGTTGAGCTGGGAGATTTCACGCCCGACTTACCAGGCCGCCTACGTGCGCTTTACGCCCAGTGATTCCGGGTAACGCTCGGGCCCTACGTTTTACCGCGGCTGCTGGCACGTAGTTAGCCGGCCCTTATTCCGGGGGTACCGTCCTCCCTCTTCCCCCCGAAAAGGGGTTTACACCCCGCAGGGCTTCTTCCCCCACGCGGCGTCGCTGGGTCAGGCTTTCGCCCATTGCCCAAGATTCCCCACTGCTGCCTCCCGTAGGAGTCGGGGCCGTGTCTCAGTCCCCGTGTGGCCGGACACCCTCTCAGGCCGGCTACCCGTCATAGGCTTGGTAGGCCATTACCCCACCAACTACCTGATGGGCCGCGGGCCCCTCCCGAAGCGGCATGGTGCCTTTCGGCTACCCACACCCTTTACTTCGTGGTCCTCTAACCCCACGAAGCACATGGGGTATTAGCCCCAGTTTCCCAGGGTTATCCCCCTCTTCGGGGCAGGTCACCCACGTGTTACTCACCCGTTTGCCGCTGGGAAGCCGTACCCCAAAGGGGCCTTAGGCTTCCCCGCTCGACTTGCATGTGTTAGGCACGCCGCCAGCGTTAACCCTGAGCCAGGATCAAACTCTCCATAAGAGAATTTTCCCAGCTTTATGGCCGCTGACCCGCCTTGCCTTCCTACTACTTTTAAGTTGTTAAGGTGCTCTAACCGTTATATATTATACTACACCCTTTGCCCCTTGTCAAGTCTCAAACCCACCCCTTAGCCACGCACCAGCTTTTTTATTATAACCACACCCAGCCACTCTGTCAAACTTTTAAGGCAAGCAACCTTGCAATTTAAATTATACCTATCCTTTCCCTTTTGTCAAGTTCGCAAGGCGCTTGGCGCTTCCCTCATTAACTCGGGTTGACAGAAATCACATCAGCCTGTATAATTTAATTGGCTTGTGGGGATGCTGTGGGTTCGACAGGGAACCGGTGGTCCTGGGTGGCAAGCCGAGGCGCCCAACCTCGTAAAAAGGGGCTCTTTAAAAAAAGTGCCAACTATGCCACCATTCCTATGGCCGCTTAATTGAGCGGCCACGTCCTCCCTGGCCTCCCCCCGAAGGGTCAGGGAAGGGCGTGAGAGATTTCGGGGTGCGATGGCCTGATGCCGAATAGGGCCATCTAAGAAACTATTCGGCTGGCCCGAAACACCCTGGTCGGCTCGGGAGGTTTCGGGCGAGATTAATGAGCCGACTAAGCTTGTAAACCATCCAGGGCTAAGTTCTCTGGACGCGGGTTCAACTCCCGCCATCTCCACCTTAAAGGCCAGGCAATGATTCAAAAGCATTGCCTGGCTTAATTTAAAAAGGCATAGGATTATGGAGGAGATTGTACCTGATTCTGTTTTAAGGGCAGTGGGGAAAGTTTTCTGGATTGAAAGCTTCTCCCCAGTGCCAGAAGCAGCCCGTGCTTTCCAATTCAAGGGGCGATTCCTTTATGATTCCGAAGAGGCTTACGCGCTCTTGAGCGCCGATTTGAAGCCTTTAGGCTATACCCCGTTTTTCCGTGAAGATGAAGATGGCCCTAAAATCATAGTTGCCCCCGGCGTAATAACGGAATCCCCTCCAGCTAAATTCCTAAGCCTTTTGCTTTTTGCCCTGACCCTTATCTCAGTTGTCTTCACTGGCGTTTTCGCTGGCGAAAGGCCAAGTTTATTATCCGGCTTGCTCTTTGCTATCGCTCTTTTAGGGAGCCTTGGAGCCCACGAGCTCGGCCATTACTTTGTTTCCCGAAAGCTTGGCTCTTCTGTTAGCTTACCTTACTTCATCCCCATGCCTTTTAGCCCTTTCGGGACAATGGGGGCTATAATCAGGATGAAATCCCCACCCTTGAACCGCAGGACTCTAATAAGGATAGGGGCGGCTGGGCCTCTGGCTGGCTTAGTAGTAGGTATCCCGATGACCATAATAGGGTTAATGCTTTCTAAAGTTGAAACCCTTCCAGCCAATCAGCCCTATTACATGGAAGGCAACTCAATCCTCTACCTCCTGATTAAACTCCTGCTTTTCGGCCAAATCCTCCCTTCAGGTGGGAAAGACGTTTTTCTCCATCCGATGGCCTTTGCCGGATGGGCAAGCCTCATGGTCACCGGCCTTAACCTCATCCCAGCGGGACAGTTGGATGGAGGACATATAGCTTATGCTTTTTTGGGGAAGAAAGCCAAGGCCCTCAACTGGATAATTATAGGAGCCCTCTTGCTGATGGGCTTCTGGTGGCAGGGATGGTTCATTTGGGCCTTCTTTATAGCTTTACTAGGGCGAGAACACGCCAGGCCTCTGGATGAAGTGACCCCCCTCAAGCCTATAGACCGCCTCATAGCTATCGGGATGTTCTTGATTTTTGTCCTTCTATTCACCCCTAGACCCCTCGTGCTGGTCTATTAGGGAGGAGGTGATAATCCTTGGAAAAATCCCAACCGGCTAAGGCTGATGTTTGGATAGAAGGAATATGCGTTCTACTGCTTATCTTCTACTTAGTAGCCACCCTCTACGTCGCTTTCATGATTTACTTGACAGCAAAATTGTGGGCCTTTCACTATTTTGCTTCAACTCCATTCCCCATCCTCAAAAAAGTACCTGGGATGTCTTCCCTTCCCCAGCAGAACCAGCAAGTACGGGAAGCTTTAAATCTCCCGGATATCCGGAGGGGCGAAAGGATAAACATACTCCTTTTGGGTGAGGATAGGCGTCCCAGCGAGCAAGGGCCTTCCCGGACTGATACCATTATCCTCATCAGCGTTGAACCTAGATCTAAAACCGTTTCCATGCTCTCTATCCCCAGAGATTTGTGGGTGCCTATCCCCGGCTACGGTGAAGGGAGGATAAACACTGCTAATCTAATTGGCGAGAAAAACGGTTACCCTGGTGGCGGCCCGGCCTTGGCTAAAAAGACCGTTCAGTACAACTTTGGCGTCCCAGTCCACTACTACGTGAAGATAAACTTTGAAGGCTTTAAGAGGATTATTGACCTCATCGGCGGAATTGACATCTACGTGGAGAAAGAGATAAACGACCCAACTTATCCAGCTTACGATGGTTATGGCTACGAGCCCCTTCATATCCCGGCCGGTTGGCAGCATATGAACGGTGATTTGGCCTTGAAATATGCCCGCACCAGGCATGGTTCATCGGATTTTGACCGGCTGCGCCGTCAGCAACAAATAATAATGGCCGTGCGGGAGAGGGTGATGAGTTTGGACCTTATCCCCAAGCTCTTGCCCAAGCTTCCGGAACTGGCCCAGAGCTTTTCGGACTCAATTCAAACCGATATCCCAATGGATGTTATATTGGAATTGGCAGCAATTGCCCGTGAGATAGAACCTCAGAACATAAAGAGGGCAGTGATAGATAGCTCTATGTGCCTGAGCACAGTGACACCAGGAGGGGCCGATGTCCTCATCCCGCTGCGGGACAAAATTCGCCCACTGATAGAGGAACTCTTTGCCACCCCAACCCCAGTAGTAAACCAGGTGCTGAGTCAGGAAGCCATGGAAAAACAGAAAATTGCCCTGGAAGGGGCAAAAATTGTGGTCCAAAACGGCACAGGCAATGAAGAACTTACGGAGAAAGTGGTTAAATTCCTACTGGATAAAGGCTTCCAAGTCGTGGCTTACGGCCCTGCGGATAGAACCGATTACCAGCATACTGTGATCGTGAACTATACGTACAAAAATTACACCTTGGAGCAGTTGGCGCTCATCTTCAATGTCCGGCCCGAAGAAATTCGCCACAGTCCAGTCAACCTTAATGGAATAGACATAAGGGTGATTGTAGGCAAAGATTTCAGTTTCCCCAGCGACCGTTGAAGTCAAGGAGGCAGGTTTATGGACAAAGAGGCCATAGAGGTTTTGGTGGGGAAAGCGTTGGAAGCGAGGGAAAAAGCGCATGCCCCGTATTCAAAATACAAAGTGGGTGCAGCCCTCTTGGCTCAATCGGGGAAAATTTACACTGGATGCAATGTGGAAAATGCATCCTACGGACTTACCGTATGTGCGGAAAGGGTTGCTATTTGCAAAGCTGTTTCCGAGGGGGAAAAGGACTTCCTTGCCATAGCAGTGGCTACTTCCAATGGAGCTCCCCCTTGCGGGGCTTGCCTACAAGTTATGGCTGAATTCGTGGCCGACTTCTCTTCCTTCCAAGTAATCTTAGTTAATGCTCAAGGACAATGGCGGGTTCTAACCCTAAAAGACCTTTACCCATTTGGTTTTACTTCCCGGTTCCTTTGGGAAAAATAAAAGTGGGCGGTACTGGACTCGAACCAGTGACCTCAGCGATGTCAACGCTGCGCTCTAACCAGCTGAGCTAACCGCCCACCTAAATATATTATACCACAAATAGCAGACAAAGCAAGTTTGATTGAGAAGCTGCGGGTCGGCTTACTACTGGCAAAAGGCTTGCAAGAATCAAAGCGAGCAGAAAGTTGTAAAGGCCGCGGTAGCATACCCCTCGGTGGGGGGTCGGTGGGGTTGAAATTTGACAAAAGTTAAAGCTCTCGGTATAATAAATAAACAAGTTGCCCCAGTGAAGTCGGGGCAAAAATCCTCTAAGGAGGGGGTAAAATGGGTAAGCGTATCTTTGCCGTGCTGACCTTGCTTACCATCGTAGCGGGGCTCGTGGCTTGCAAGACCCCAACCCCAGCCCCTACACCCACGCCGGTTCCGGCGAAACCAACGCCGGCCCCAGCAACACCAACGCCAGTTCCCCCAACACCCACGCCAGCCCCGGCAGCAGAACTTAAGGTTGCTATCCTTGCTCCCCTAAGCGGCGACGTGGCCACCTACGGTGAGTCCACCCGTGATGGCGCTCTCCTGGCAATTGAGGAATGGAACGCCAAGGGTGGAGTCCTGGGCCGCAAGATCGTACCCGTCATTGAAGACAGCATGTGCGAGGCCGAGCCTGCTGTTGCCGCTGCCACCAAAGTCATTGAGCAGGACAAAGTTAAGTTCATCATCGGTGAAGTTTGCTCCAAAGCCTCAATACCCGTTTCCGAACTCGTTACTGCAAAGGGTAACGTCCTTCAGATTAGCCCAACTTCTACTAACCCCAAGGTCACCATTGATGAAAAAGGCAATGCTAAACCTACAGTGTTCAGGGCTTGCTTCATTGACCCCTTCCAGGGCTTGATAGGAGCTAAGTTCGCCCTTGAGACCCTTAAAGTTAAGACTGCAGCCGTCCTCCTGGACCAGGGTAACGACTACGTCCGTGGCCTGGCTGAGTTCTTCCGCGATGCTTTTGAGAAGGGTGGCGGCAAAGTTGTAGTGTGGGAGACATACACTGCTGCCGACAAAGACTTCTCCGCTATCCTGACCAAAGTCAAGGCTGCCAAGCCCGACGTCCTTTACCTGCCTGACTACTACTCCACCGTGAACGTGATTGCTGCCCAGGCCCGCCAGCTTGGAATCACCTCAATTATGATGGGTGGCGACGGCTGGGACTCTCCTCAGCTTGACTTCAAAGCTGTAGACGGCGGCTACTTTACTACTCACTTCTCTCCCGAGGACTCCCGCCCAGTAGTCCAGGAATTCGTCAAGAAATACAAGGAGAAGTACGGGAAAGTTCCCGACTCCCTTGCCGCCTTGGCCTACGATGCCGCCCTTGTCCTCTTTGAGGCTATCCAAGCTGCCGGGACCGACGACCCCGTTCAGGTAGCCAAGACCATGGAGAAGATGAAGTTCTCAGTGGTCTCGGGCGAGGTAGCTTTTGACAATCAACACAACCCCCTCAAGCCTGCCGTTATTAACCAGGTCACGGAAGGCAAGGTTAAGTTCATAGCCATTGTCTCACCGTAATGGCTTGAGGGAGTAAGGTAGGGCCGGGGGGAATTCTCCCCCTGGCCCTTAATTCTAAGGGAGGTTCGGGATGGAGGAAAGGGGAAGGGTTGTTTTACTTAAGAGATATAACGGGGCTATTTTAAATCGAATCGCTACCGTTATTGTAGCGATCTTGGGCTTTTTTGTTTTGGCCTTCTTTGTCCGTAAAGCTATGGCTGACCCCGGTGTTTTTATCCAGCAAATCCTAAACGGCATCCAGCTTGGGTTCCTTTACGCCCTTATCGCTCTCGGCTATACCATGGTTTACGGCATTATCAAGCTCATCAACTTTGCTCACGGTGATGTCTTCATGGTAGGGGCAATGACCAGCTTCTTTGCCATTTCAACCATGGAGCTTCACCGTTGGCCTTTCCAGCTCTGGCCAGGAATCAATAGCACCCTTGGAACTTTGCTTGGGACTGTTGCAGTAATAGCCCTCTCCATGGCTATCTGCTCCCTTTTGGGAGTCACAATGGAGAGGTTTGCTTACCGACCATTAAGGGCTATGCCCAGGATTGCAGCTTTAATTACGGCCATTGGCGTTTCTTTCTTCTTGGAATACTTCGGAGCTTTGCCTTTCGTTTACACCAATAACTACATAACATACCCTCGCCCCTTTGAGCTTACGGTCCTGAGGGCTAAAGATATACCTCCTTGGTTTTTGGGACTTATTGGTGGGATATTTGTAGTCAGTATCACAACTTATTCAGCCCTTAACGGCTTGAGCAATAGGGGTAATTCCAAAGCCGCTTTGTGGCGCAATCATCCCCTTATTCAGTTCTTCCTATACCTTGGTGGCCTGTTGACCATAGTCCTGGGGATGGTGGTGGTCTTGCCCACCTTAGGAATTATTAAGTGGGATTTGACCGTTTCCAATGTAATGTTGGTTATAATGAGCGTTTCAGTCCTGTTGGTTGTGGCTCTGCAGTACATTGTAACCAGGACAAAGATAGGGAAGGCTATGAGGGCTTCGGCTTACGATAAGCCTACTTCCAGGCTTATGGGGATAAATGTGGACAACGTTATAGCAGTGACTTTCGCTATAGCTGGGGCTCTGGCTGGAGCAGGTGGTGTGCTTTATGCTACCGCATTCAAGCAAGTCCACCACTTGATGGGAATATTGCCAGGCCTTAAAGCTTTTATTGCCGCTGTTCTGGGAGGAATTGGAAGCATACCTGGAGCTTTGGTTGGTTCCCTTATCATGGGTATGGCCGAGGTTTTGAGTGCAGGCTTCATTTCAACTCCCATGCGTGATGCAGTAGCTTTCGCCCTCCTCATAATTATACTGCTTATAAGGCCTCAGGGAATCTTTGGAGAGGCCCCCGCAGAAAAGGTGTAAGGAGGAAAGGATGGTCCAGAAGCTTAGAAGTCCTGCAGTCTTCTTCGTTGGTGGTTCCCTCCTTATCTTTGCTTTAATTCAGTTCTTGATTGAGACCGGAAAGCTTAATCCTTACTGGCAAACCATCCTCTT
>CAYOIS010000029.1:13700-16459 GCA_964404055.1 uncultured Anaerolineae bacterium
TTCGGAATACCTGTCCTTACCCTCGGTTCTGACTACTTTGGGATTGCTACCTTGGGATTCACCATCATCGTCAAAGTCCTTGCGGATAACTCAGATACTATCCTTCCTTTCCCTGAGATGAAAGGGGCCAGGGGTATGGTGGGGATACCGAAACTGACCACTTGGCCTTGGGTTTTTGCCGCTTTAATGTTTGTGATACTTTTCATGCGCAACCTCCTTCATTCCAGCGTTGGAAGAGCTATAGTCTCAGTTAGGGAAGACGAAAGGGCTGCTGCCTTAATGGGGATAGATGTAGCTCGTACCAAAATCTTGGCCTTTGTGGTAGGAAGCATCTTCGCAGGTATTGCCGGTGGGATAAGGGCTCACGACTTAGCCTTTGTCCATCCCACCATGTTCGGTTTCTTGCCTTCTTTCAACCCACTTATCATCGTGGTCTTCGGTGGCCTTGGGAGCATGACCGGCACCATTGTTACCAGCTTCTTCTGGGTCTTTCTCTTGGAGGGAGTCCTTAGGCTTGTCCTTCCCACTGGCTTTGAGAACTGGCGTTACGTAATTTACCCCTTGGTTCTTCTCCTACTCATGCTCTTAAGGCCGCAGGGGCTTTTTGGACGATATGAAATCCCGTTCCTGCGCCAGACTTATCCTCCAGTTCGGAAAGCTGCGGAGGTTAGGGGATGACGGACCAGAGGCCAGTAATACTTGAAATTGAGGGTTTAACCCATTACTTTGACAGCCTCAAAGCGGTGAGCAATTTTTCCATTACCCTTAGGGAGGGGGAACTTGTAGGTTTAATAGGCCCCAACGGAGCGGGTAAAACCACAGTTTTCAACCTAATCACCGGGGTGTACAGGCCCACAGCCGGAAGCATACGCTTCAGGGGCATAGAATTAGTAGGATTGCCCTCCCATGAAATCATAAGGTTGGGTATAGCCCGGACTTTCCAAAACATAAGGCTGTTCGCCAACTTGACCGTTTTGGATAACATCCGCATAGCACACCATTACTTGGCTAACTACGGACTTTTCGACTCCTTCATCCGCACTCCAAGGTTTGGAAAAGGAGAGAAGGAGATAACGGAGCTGGCCCAGGAACTTTTGGAAATCTTCGGCCTGGCCGATAGGCAGAACGATATTGCCGGAAGCCTACCTTACGGGATGCAAAGGAAGCTGGAGATTGCCAGGGCTTTGGCCACCAAACCGCAGCTTTTGCTCTTGGATGAGCCAGCGGCAGGTATGAACCCCAGGGAAATTGACCAGCTTATGGAGCTTATCCACTTCATCCGAGACCGCTTCAACCTAACGATCCTTTTAGTGGAGCACAGGATGAGGCTCATAATGAACATTTGCGAGTGGATTACGGTAATGGACTTTGGGGAGATAATAGCCAGGGGCAAGCCGGAAGAGGTGCGTAACAACCCCAGGGTTATTGAAGCCTACTTAGGCCGTTTGGCAATACGTTAGAAGGAGGGCAAAAGGGATGAATCCTCTCCTAAAGGTAGAGGATTTACATGTTTCTTATGGAGCGATAAAGGCTTTACACGGGATTTCCTTCCATGTAAACGAGGGGGAAATCGTCACCCTATTGGGGGCTAACGGCGCCGGAAAATCCACAACTCTGCGCACAATTTCCGGCCTCCTCATCCCCGATAAAGGCCGGATATTGTACGACGGAATTGACCTAACCACTATACCGGCCGATGCCATTGTTAGGAAAGGTGTAATTCACGTACCAGAGGGGCGGAAAATTTTTGCCAACCTTACAGTTCTGGAAAATTTGGAGATGGGGGCTTATACCCTTAAGGACCGCAGGGAAATTGAGGAGAACTTGGAAAGGGTTTTTAAACTCTTCCCCAGGCTTAAGGAGAGGGCTTACCAGATGGGAGGGACCCTCTCAGGAGGGGAGCAGCAGATGCTTGCCCTGGGAAGGGCTCTGATGGCTAAACCTCGCCTCCTCCTCATGGATGAGCCTTCCATGGGCCTGGCTCCTGTCCTCATTGAGGAAATCTACGAAACCATAAAAGAGATTAACCGCCAAGGGGTAACCATCCTCCTTGTGGAGCAAAATGCCCACATGGCCCTTTCTGTGGCCAACAGGGGTTACGTTTTAGAGGCTGGAATCATTACCATAGAAGGCACGGCTGAAGAACTCCGAGAGAATCCTCACGTTAAAGTGGCTTACTTGGGAGGGGAATAATCGTGGCTAGAAGATATTTTTGGCTTGCAGGGGTCTTATTGCTTCAAGTTGTGGCAATTTTCCTTTACACGCCCCAAATGCTTTTTAAAAATATCCAGATAGCAGTCCTCCCTATAAGCCTTTTTGTCCTCTTCCTATTGGCCATATTGGGGTTAAATGCAGGGGTTTTGACCCCTTTGGCGGGGAGGAACCTTCTGGTATTCGTGCAGGGGCTTAACGTTATTATGCGCCTTTTGATGCTCATGCCCAATGCCCGCCCGAAAGGGAATCCTGGCTGGAATGTAACCTTTATAGTGCTAACTTTAGCGGCGGTGGCCCTTTCCTGGGCTTCAATAGTAATCATGGAAAGGCGTCCACCCCGCCACCTACTATTCCGCACGTAGTTACCCACCCCATGTAATTGCAAAGCAATGTAAGCTATGATAGGGGATTGCTTTGCTCCTTTCAGGGCTCGCCCCCTTGGGCCAAGCCCCTCGGCACGTAGCTATTATTTCCACTTTAGCTAAGGATTACCCCGAACTTTCCTTACTACATCCATAAAGCGCTTGACCCGGTCCAAATCCACC
>CAYOIS010000030.1:0-2662 GCA_964404055.1 uncultured Anaerolineae bacterium
GTCTTGCTCTGCAAGCCTTTCTGGATTTGGGGTTGCGAGATGGGCGTCAACGAGCACGGAGTAGCCATCGGCAACGAGGCTGTCTTCACGAAAGAGCCTTACCACAAGGGCCCAGGCCTTATCGGGATGGACTTTATCCGCCTGGCACTGGAGCGGGCTGAAACAGCCCGTCGGGCGCTGGAGATTATTGTCCAGCTCCTGGAAACTTACGGTCAGGGGGGAAACTGCGGCTTCCGCCACAAAACTTACTACCACAACTCTTTCATCATCGCCGATCCGCACGAAGCCTGGGTGCTGGAGACGGCAGGCAAGTTCTGGGCTGCAGAGCGGGTGGATGGTGTACGCACAATCTCCAACGGCCTAACCATTGGTTCCGAGTGGGATGAAGCTTCCCCTGGCCTGGTGGAGCATGCGATAGAGAAAGGTTGGTGCAAATCCAGGGAGGATTTCCACTTCGCCCGTTGCTATTCCGATTTCCTCTACACCCGATTGGATGGCTGCCGGGCCCGCCAGCGCCGCTCCACAGAACTACTGGAGGCTGAGCGAGGCCGCATCACGGTAAAGACCATGATGGCAGCCCTGCGGGACCATGGGCCAGAGGCTGCTGACCCCCTCTGGAATCCCGGTCGGGGCTGGCTTATGGAGACCATATGCGTCCATGCTGGGTTTGGCCCGACCCGCCCCAGCCAGTCCGTCGGCGCGATGGTCGCTCATCTAATCCCTGGCATGCCCGTCGTCTGGGTTACTGGCACCTCTGCCCCGTGCACGGGCATTTTCAAGCCGGTGTTCCTGAACGGGGCTGGCCTCCCCTCCATTCCCGGCCTGGACCGAGAGCCCACGGGCACTTACGACCCCCGCACACTTTGGTGGAACCACGAACGCCTCCACCGCCAGGTCATCCGCGATTACGCTACCCGGATGCCCGTTTACCGGGAAGAGCGCGACGCCCTGGAAGCTTCTTTTCTTCAGGAAGCGGCGGAGATGGTCGCCCGATATCGTGATGTCAGCTCTGAGGAACGTGCGGAGCCCTTGCGGGCCTTTTCCGCTTCCTGCTTTGAACGGGCTGCTCAGGTCACGGAACGGTGGATTGAGACCGTTACGAACATCCCAGTGCGGCACTGTCCGCCCCGGTTGTTCTCCCTGGCTTGGGACCGGTTCAACCGGGAGGCAAATTTCCCTGCATAGCATATGTGAGCCAAGGAAGTGAGGCGGCTCTAAACCAGTTTGTGAATTTCCTTCAGGTTCTGGATTATAGCGCTGACCGGCTGCTCCGGTTTAGGAGAAGGCCCTAAGGGGTCCACTAATCTATCTTCCCCCATGAGGACGTAAAAAGTGTTGAGGACGCAGTGGGATAGCACTTCCAGTTTGTAACCTCCTTCCAACACGAAGACAATGCACCCTTGGCACAATTCCTCGGCCAGGGATTTGAGTATGCGGGCCAGTTCGGTGTAACCGCTTATGGAAAGGAGCATTGAAGCCAAGGGGTCGGCCCAGTGGGAATCAAACCCTGCTGAGACTAAAATGAGGTTGGGCCGATAGCGCCGGGCTATGGGCACAAGGATTTCCTCAAAAATTGCCTTGAAACCCTTATCCCCAACCCACCCTCTCAAAGGCACATTCACAGTATAGCCGTAGCCTTCCCCTTCTCCTATATCGGTTATGTACCCGGTGCCGGGGTAATGGGGGTATTGGTGAGTGGAGAAGTATAAGACCGAAGATTCCTGGTAGAATATGTCTTGGGTGCCGTTGCCGTGGTGCACATCAAAATCCACAATCAAGACCCTTTCTATCCCTTCCCGGCTGAGGGCATAGCGGGCAGCGATAGCAACGTTATTGAATATGCAAAAGCCCATCCCCCTTGACGGGGTAGCGTGATGCCCTGGGGGTCGGACCAAGGCGAAGGCGTTCTCCACTTCGCCATCTAAAACTGCCCTCACAGCCTCTACTGTCCCTCCGGCAGCCATGAGTGCAGCTTCATAGGAACGCGGCCCCATGTAAGTATCCAAATCCAAATGGCCACCACCGCTTTTGGCCATCTCCTCCACCAGCTGAATGTAGCGGGGAGTATGAACCTTTTCCAAGAGCTCCCGAGCTACTGGCTTAGGCTCAATAAGCTTGAGCCTATCAAGCACGCCCTCTTTCTTAAGCAAGTCCATTATAGCCAGAAGGCGGTGATGGTTTTCTGGGTGGCCTATAAGGGTATGCTCAAGGTAAAGAGGGTGGAAAACATAGCCCGTCATAGGTGCCTCCCGTTTTTTGCTTTAAGTTTAAATCCGAACGGCTCTGGAGGCAAGCCGGATTTCTAACGCTTTTCTAACATTCCTCTATTGCCACTTTAATGCCCCCATCCTTAAAATTCCCTTTTGGAGGGGGCAAGATGCGCAGAGATGAAAAGATTACTTGTGCCAATTGCGGGATAATCATAACTTGGAAGCCGACAATCGTGGACAACAAGTTCTACTGCTGCATAGGGTGCAGCCAAGGTGGGCCTTGCACTTGCGATTACTCTCGCTTGCCCCGCCCAGAGGAAAAAGCACCAATCATAGTTAAAGAGGCAGCGGAAAAAGAAGGGTAAAAGCCCCTAAAGGCTCTTTTTGCCTATTCCCCCGCCCTTGCTTAAAATAAGGGACGTGTTTACAAAACCTAAGGAGGTGTAGCCAGT
>CAYOIS010000030.1:2762-10725 GCA_964404055.1 uncultured Anaerolineae bacterium
GTTTACAAAACCTAAGGAGGTGTAGCCAGTGGAGCGGAAACTCAAAATCCTTTACCTTGCTGCCGAAGTAACGCCTTTTGCCAAAACTGGAGGCTTGGCCGATGTTGCCGGCTCTCTCCCGAAAGCCTTAAGAGCCCTGGGCCATGACATCCGCGTAGCGATGCCTCGCTACGGCCGCATAAGCATTGAAAAATTCGGCCTTGAGTTAATCTTGGAAAACATCCAAGTCCCATTGGGCGAGCAAAATGAGCCTGTGCGAATATTCCAAGGCACACTCGGGAAAGATGTGCCTGTTTATTTTATAGACAATGCCCGCTACTTTGACCGTGAAAGCATATACATGTATCCCGATGACGCCGAACGCTTCACTCTCTTCAGCCGAGCAGCACTGGAAATGCTCAAGCCCTTAGGCTTTAAACCTGACATAATCCACTGCAATGACTGGCATACCGCCTTAATACCCAACTGGCTCAAAACTGTCTACAAGGATGACCCGTTCTATGCGGGCATTGCCACCGTTTACACCATACATAACTTAGCCTACCAGGGGATATTTGGGCACAGAGTTTTGGAGATAGCCGGGCTTGATGAGTATAGATTCCTCTACCGCACTGATATGGCCGACCTGGACAAAGTGGTGAACTTCATGGCCAGAGGAATCGACTTTGCCGATATAATAACTACCGTCAGCCCTCGCTATGCTCAGGAAATATTGACCCCCGAATACGGTGAGAGGTTAGACCCGCTCCTTAGGGAAAGAAAGGACCGGCTTTTCGGCATCCTAAACGGCATTGATTACGAGACATTTAACCCCGCCACTGACCCCTACATAGCCGTAAATTATGATGCAGACTCGCTGGATAAAAGGGTTCAGAACAAGCTGGCTTTACAGGGCGAGGCCGGCCTCCCTCGTGACCCAAACACCCCCCTCATAGGCATGGTATCGCGCCTTACGGACCAAAAGGGGCTTGACATATTGGTGGAAATCCTTGACCACTTGTTTGACAACTTTGGAGTCCAACTTGTGCTATTGGGTACAGGTGAGCAGCACTATCATGACCTCCTTATGGGCTTGGCCAGGCGTTATCCTCAGAACATGGGGCTGTTCTTGACTTTCAATGCCCCCCTTGCCCAGAGGATTTACGCTGGGACCGATATGTTCCTTATGCCTTCGCGCTTTGAGCCTTGTGGCCTAAGCCAGATGATAGCTATGCGCTACGGCAGCGTGCCGATAGTCAGGGCCACCGGAGGCCTTGCCGATACGGTAAAGGATTACAACCCAGTAACGGGCGAAGGGACTGGCTTCGTCTTTGAGCGCTATGACCGCTGGGCCCTATTTGGGGCTATAGTCAGAGCTTTGGAGCGCTACAAGAACCCCCAAGAGTGGCGTCGCATCCAGCTCCAGGGGATGAAAGTCGATTTCTCCTGGGAAGCTTCAGCTAGAAAATACCAGGAAATTTATTACAAAGCCCTGGCTTCCAAAGAGGAGGATGAAGGGAATGCCAGAAAAGAGCATAGTCAAGATTAACGATTGCCTTGCGGAGCTTGGGGAAGAGGAACGCTCCCTCTTTGAACGCATCTTCAAAGTGTTCGTAACGGAGGGAGCCATTGAACCTCCTAACACGATGATTCCTTGGATTGAGGCCCGCTTCGGCTCTGTGGATAGGGTTCGGCGCCAGAAAATCGTCAAAATAGTCAACCTTATAACCATGGAAAGCGCCCTCTTCAACAGCCTTAGGGCCGGAAGGCCCATAGAAGCCCGGTCATCCGAAGATGTGGAAGCAGCCATAAAGGCTCAGGAAGGTGACCCCTTCTGTCGTCCCTTGGAGCTTACCCCTTCCGATGTCTTCGGCCGTATAAAGGGGAACCATTCCATCACTGCATCCAACGTTGCCAAGTACGATTGCTTCCACGGCCTTGTGATTTTTAACGAGCACAATCCCCTGGCCTTCGGCTTGGAAGAGGTGAAAGATTACTTTGATACGGCTTTGGCTTGGGCTCACAAGGCCCACCAGGTTGACCCCGAAGCTTGCTATTTCTTCTTGATGTGGAACTGCCTTTGGAAAAGCGGGGCCTCAATCATCCATGGCCATCTCCAGATGACTTTAACCAAGGGGATGCACTATGCCAAGGTTGAGGCCTTGCGCCAGGCAGCATTGAGCTACCGAGAAAGGTTTGGCTCTAACTACTTTGATGACCTGTACCGCGTGCATGAAGCGTTGGGGCTTGGCTGGGAAGAGAAGGGAGTGCGCTACCTTGCCTACATCACCCCTGTGAAGGAGAAAGAGACACTTCTAATGGCCTGGGACCTCGCTGACCCCCTTAAAGAAGCCGCTTACAGGGTTTTAAGGGCATTTATTGACAAATTAGGGGTAAAAAGCTTCAACCTCGCTCTTTACATGCCACCTCTGGCCCCAACCCCTGAGGATTGGGAAGGCTTTCCCTGCCTAATCAGGATTGTGGACAGGGGCGACCCATCAAGCAAGACCGCAGATTTTGGCGCCATGGAGCTTTATGCTGCCAGCGTAATCTCTGACGATCCGTTCCGTGTGGCTGAGGCTCTGAGGTAATCAGCATATGCGGGGAAGCTGTTCCCCGCTCAGCATCTCTACTATTCTTCGGCCTCCTATCTTGCTGCGGAGGATTACTTGGCCAGGGTGTTCTTCTACCACTTCCCCGATAATGGCTGCCTCTTTGCCCAAAGGATGGCTTTTCATAGCTTCCAGCACTTCCTCTGCCTTTTCTCGTGCTACAATGGCCAAGCACTTCCCCTCATTGGCTACGTAAAGGGGGTCAAGCCCCAGGATTTCACACGCCCCTTTCACTTCTTCCCAGATTGGGATTGAAGCCTCATCAAGGACTATCCCCACCTTCGCTTTAGAGGCAATTTCGTTGAGAGCACTGGCTACCCCTCCCCTCGTTGGGTCCCTAAGGACGTGGACTTTTTCCCCTCCTACTTCCAAGATGCGGGCTACCAAATCGTGCAAGGGGGCCGTATCGCTCGCGAGAGTGGTCTCAAATTCCAGCCCCTCTCTCACTGACATTATAGCTATGCCGTGCACTGCTATAGCACCATTTATGAGGATAAGGTCACCGGGCCTGGCTCTCTTGGGTGAAATTTGGATTCCGGCAGGGATTATTCCTATGCCCGTGGTGTTGATGAAAATCCCATCGCCTTTGCCTTTATCCACTACTTTCGTATCACCAGTGACTATTGGTACACCAACCCTTTGGGCAGCTTCCCGCATGGATTCTACAACTCGGCAGAGGTCTTCCATCGGGAACCCTTCTTCCAAGATGAAGCCAGCCGAAAGGGCCAGCGGCCTCGCTCCGCACATAGCCAAATCATTCACAGTCCCGTGGACAGCTAAACAGCCGATGTCGCCTCCAGGGAAGAAGATAGGGCTTACTACGAATGAATCGGTGGTGAAAGCTAAGCGTATTCCCTCTACCTCCAAAATTGCCCCATCGTGGAGGGTTTCCAGGGCGGAGTTGGCGAAAGCAGGAAGGAAAATTCGCTCAATTAGCATTTGGGTAAGCTTGCCTCCCCCTCCGTGGGCCAGAAGAATTGCGGGGTATTCGGAAATTGGGATCGGACACTGGAAAGTCATGGTCCCCTCCCGTACTGGAAGTAAGCAGCGCAAGCCCCTTCCGAGGAGACCATCGGGGCTCCTAAGGGATGTTCAGGGGTGCAATCTCCACCGAAAGCCGGGCACTCATACGGCTTCTTCTTACCTTGCAATATCTCGCCAGCTATGCACACAGGGGATTCAGAAACCGAGAGCTCTTTGAGTCCGAAGCGCTCCTCAGCGTCGAATTCGGAGAATTCCGGCTTTAGAGCAAGCCCTCCCCCTCGCACTAAACCAATCCCGCGCCACTGCCGGTCGCAGATTTGGAATACCTCGTTCATGAGCTTTTGGGCTTGGACGTTACCCTCCCTCCGGACTGAACGGACGTATTGGTTTTCAACTCCCCACCGACCTTCTTCCAAGGCTTTCAAGGTCATGTAAATGCCTTGGAGGAGGTCAAGGGGTTCAAAACCGGTGACTACGATTGGCACTCGGTACTTCTCAGCGATTGGTTCATATTCCCAATATCCCATGACGGTGCAGACGTGGCCGGCGGCTATGAAGCCTTGCACCATATTGTAAGGGTCGTTTAGGATTAGCTCTATAGCGGGGGGAACTCTAACTTGGGCACAGAGGACGGAAAAGTTCTTTACGCCCAGCTTTTTAGCCTGCCAGACAGCCATAGCGTTAGCTGGGGCAGTGGTCTCAAAGCCTACGGCAAAGAATACTACTTCTTTATCGGGGTTCTTCTGGGCCAGGCGCAATGCATCAAGAGGAGAATAGACCATGCGGACGTCGCCTCCTTGAGCTTTAGCGCTGAGGAGGTCCCCATTGCTCCCTGGGACCCTGAGCATATCGCCAAAGGAGGTGAAGATTACTCCAGGTATGCGGGCAAGGGTAATGGCTTTGTCTATTAGCTCTAAGGGGGTTACGCAGACTGGGCACCCTGGCCCATGGACGATGGTCACTTCCGGAGGAAGCAATCGGTCTATCCCCGATTTGAGGATGGTGTGGGTTTGCCCGCCGCAAACTTCCATTATAGTCCAGGGCTTGGTGACTAAGCGGTGGATGGCGTTTAGGAGTTTGCGGGCATCCTCTTCTTTCCGATACTCGTCCACAAACTTCATGCACCCTCCTTTTGCTCTTCAATTTGCTCCAGGAGCTCAAAGACGGCTTTCGCTTGCTCTTCGTCTATTTTGCTTATGGCGAACCCAACGTGAACCACCACATAGTCTCCCACTTGGACATCGGGGACATAAGCCAGGCACACGTCTTTTATTATTCCGCCGAAGCTTACTTTGCCCATGGTTATGCCCAAGGGGTTTTCTTCTATGCTTACGACCTTACCTGGAACTCCGAGGCACATTTTCTTCCTCCGGAGAGATTTTTCCCAAGGCTACCCCAGCGCAAAGAATGATTTTATCGCCCACCTTAGCTTCAGGCAACAGTTCAATGCTGGCTTTTACTAAGGCTTTCCCTACTTTGATTTTAGCTTTACGTTCTCCGTTCTCTTGGAAGATTTCGGTAATTTCGCCGATAAAAGTGTGCATGTTATTTCCCAATTTAAGTTTAAGGCCAAGTCCCAAGGGGATTATCAGGTTTTTCCTCTCGGGCCGGTTTGCGAAGAGGCGTAACTTATCCCCGCTTTAGGTAAAATCGCGGTGTAGGAAAACTTCAGAGCCGCACCAAGGGCATTTTATTACACCTTTTCCCACTATCTCCAGCTCACCGCCGCAGTTGGGGCACTTTCGGTCCAGGTTGAATTGCGAAAGCTCCTTGGAGTAGAGGATTCCATCCCGCCAGTTTATGGCCCCGCTGAAGAGGTTCTTCCCCACTAAAGAGCGCACTAAATCCTCAACTTCTTCACGGGTGGTGTTTAGTTCCAGAGCTACCTCTGCAAAGCGAACTTTCCCTTGAGCAAGGACCATGTTCAGGAGCTTGCGTTCTTTTTCCAGCTGAGCAAATTGGGCTTCTTCTGCTCGGCCCTTCGTCAGAAGGTAAACTCCAACCCCGGCTGCGGGCAGGGTCATGACGATTATGGCTATAGAGAAGCCCAGAACCGCCGCTGGGAGGGAAAGTTTGCCTGCAGCATAACCAGAAAAGAGGTAAGCACCAGCTAAGAAAGCAACCACAAGGCCGGCTAAGATGAGAATTGTGCCGATGAGCTTTCCTGCTCCAACCATGTTTCCCCCTTATTTATCCAAATCCTCCGCCGCCTCCGCCTCCCCCGCCGCCACCTCCACCACCGCCGCCACCTCCACCGCTCCATCCACCACCTTTTGAGGAGGGAGCACTGGTGAAAGTAGAGGCTGCGGACTCAAGGGTTGAGAGGAGGCCATCCGAAATGCTGTTTAAGGAGTTAAACAAGCTCTGAGAAGCCGACTCTAAAGATGGACCCAGAGAAGGAAGTCCGGCTCCCTCGGATGAAGGGGCGGGAGCAGCCCGCCCAACCCTCCTGGGTCTCATCGGGTAGCTGTAGTCAGGTATGTACCAAGGAGGGGCTGGGGTATCAACTTGGGAAAATTTGTAAATCCAGCTGCGCTCCAAGCCGAAAGCGATGGCATAGGGAAGGTAGCGGTCAAATATCTCCTTGGCTTCCTCCAATTTGGTGTATTTTTCAATGTTTTGGAGGTAACGCTTGAAAGCGCGCCAGCGAGCGGCTTCTTCAGAGCCCTTTTGGGTCTTGCGGGGCATGTATCGGCTTACGACCATTAGGGAGACGCCTACAACCCCAAAGCCTAAAGGTACGCAAATAGTTGCCCCAAACTGGGAAAAGAAGCTGAAGACAAAGTTGGTAAAGAACCACAAAGCGCCAGCAATGATGATGACCCCCAAGCCCAAGGAGAAATAGGTTGCCCTTATCTTCTCAGGACTGGCGGGGAAAAGCCCTCTTTTGACCGCTTCTTTGTAAAGGGCATCCTGGATCTTCGGTATGTGGGTATAGAAGCGGTCCTTAAGCTCCGCAAGGCTTCGCTCGGTGTGGCTTCGTCCGAATATGGCTGAAATGAGCTTAGTCTCAAATTGGCTATTAGCCAAGCTTGGGTCTTTCAATCGGAAAGTGACTTTCCTCCCGCCGAAAGGACCTCTTGTTTCCACAATTTCAATAGCTCCTCTGCGGGCCAGATCCACCAAAGTAGCCATTATGTCCTGGAGGTCGGCTTTCTCATCCAGCAATGTCCCCGCCACACCAGGGGGTAGGTCAGAAGGGGGTTCTGGGAGGTAAGAAGCGACCTCTCCTACTGGGACATCCCTCCCTTTTAGGTACCAAAGGGCTATTGCGCCAAGTATTCCAGTAATCGCCAGGAGTAGCCCTAAAGCCCCGAAAGCTAAGTTCACGACCGGCCGCATATCTTCAATCCGCTGCCAAAGGGCAGGGCTTCCGGCCACAATGCCATGAGGAAATTGAACACGCACTTCAAGTTGCTCATCAGGATATATTGGCTCTTGCGAACGGAAGGTCACAACCCGGCCATCGGGGGAAATCTCCCAGGTAGCAGGGGTACCATAAGAAGCAGCTTTCTCAACTATTGCTCCCTCTGGAAGGTAAATGGTTACGGTAGATTCATAGACCGGATAGGCTCTATCGGGGAAGACGGCCACCCACCACAGTTGGTCGCCTCCTGGATAGAAGCGGAGGGCTCCTTTCACGGTATAGACAAGGCGGAAGCTCATTTTCTTATCGGAAATTGGCGGGAAGAACCACTTTATAACAAAGTCCCCCTTTTCCTTAAAGGTCTTGAAAGTGAAAGGTTGCTCGGAGTCCGATTGCTTATACGCCTGCCCATTGCCTTCTACCTGAACATCGGTTATGGCGGTGAGCCTTTTCATAGGTATATTGCGGTAACCGAAGCGGAATGGCCCACCTTTGAAGGTTACCCCCCAAAGCTCCTCTACCACGATGTCGGAATTGGGCAGAACCGTTATGTTGACATCAATGCGGTCCCATTGTAAGGATTTACCCTGGGCCATGGAGGGTAAAGGGAGGAGCAGGAAGGCTAAAACTAAGGCTAAGGGGATTAATCTTCTCACGGGAGTCCTCCTTTACTCAGGACTTTAGAGGCGAATTGCTCAAGGTCTATGATGACCCGGCGGTGGAAGCCTTCGCCCACTTTCTCCTTCTCATCGTAGGCTTCAACTTTAAATAGGAGCTTACGGCCATCAACTTCTACAAGTTCAGCCGTAGCTTTTACTTCCATCCCTACCGGTGTCGGGGCGATGTGTTTAACATCAACTGCAACCCCTACGGTCTTCTGGCCTGGGGGCAATAGGTGGTCCACAGCTTGAACAGCAGCCTGTTCCATTAGAGCTATCATCGCTGGGGTAGCCAGGACCTCAACGTTTCCACTCCCCAGGTGGCGAGCAGTAATCTCGGGGGTCACCTTTCGTTTGACCTC
>CAYOIS010000030.1:10825-14542 GCA_964404055.1 uncultured Anaerolineae bacterium
AGGCTCAAGTAGCGTTCTCCGGTATCGGGCAATACTACCACAACCCTTTTGCCAGGGCCGAGGCGTTTGGCTACTTGGAGGGCAGCCCACATGGCAGCACCGGAGGATATCCCAGCCAAGATGCCTTCTTCTCGGATTAGCCTGAGCATCGTTTCCCTGGCATCCTCATCCTTCACCGTTATGATTTCGTCGATAACTTCAAGGTTGAGGACAGCAGGGATGAAACCAGCTCCAATTCCAGGGATACCGTGAGGGCCTGGTTTTCCCCCGGAAAGGACAGGGGATCTGGCCGGCTCCACAGCTACGATGCGGACCCATGGCAACTTCTCTTTAAGCACTTCCCCTACCCCGGTAATGGTTCCCCCTGTCCCTACTCCACCGACGAAAGCATCAAGTTTCCCCTCGGTATCTTCCAAGATTTCGCGAGCCGTTGTACGGCGGTGGATTTCGGGATTGGCGGGGTTGGAAAACTGCTGAGGCATGAAATAGCCATGAAGCCGGGCCAGCTCCTCCGCTTTCCGTACTGCCCCTGCCATCCCTTCGGAGGCGGGGGTTAGGATTAGCTCTGCCCCGAAGAGCCTCAAAAGGGCTTTCCTTTCATCAGTCATGTTTTCGGGCATAGTCAGGATGAGTTTGTAGCCTTTAGCCGCGGCGACCATCGCCAAGCCTATCCCTGTGTTCCCGCTTGTGGGTTCAATTATGGTATCGCCGGGCTTGATTAAGCCACGCGCTTCGGCATCTTCTATCATGGAGAGGGCAATTCGGTCTTTGACGCTTCCGGCCGGGTTAAATGATTCCAGCTTAGCCACGACTTCTGCCGAGTCTGGCCCAACTAAACGGTTTATACGCACCATCGGGGTCCGCCCGATTAGTTTGGTTATATCTTTGGCAATCCCCATACAGGCTCTCCTCAAGAGAACGGGCTCATAGCCCTTAGCCTCTGGACTATAGGCGGTAGGACCTCAAGGACGTAATCCACATCTTCGTCGGTATTCTCTCGGCCCAAAGTGAGCCTTATGGAGCCATGGGCGTCTTCGGGCGGAATCCCCATAGCTAGGAGGACATGGCTTGGTTCCAAGGAGCCACTGGTACAGGCTGAACCGCTAGAAGCGCATACACCTTTCAGGTCAAGGCCCAAAAGTATTGATTCCCCCTCAGCGTTCTTGAAGACGAAGCTGGCACTATTGGGTAGGCGGTTAGTGGGGTGGCCAGTGAGGTAAACATCAGGGATGCGCTCCAGTATCCCTTGGATTAACTTATCCCGAAGGCGTTTGACGTGGGAGTTATTGGATTCAAGCTCTTCATAGGCGATTTTCAAGGCTGTGGCGATGCCAACGATGTAGGGAACGTTTTCAGTTCCGGCCCTGCGGTTTTGCTCATGTCCGCCTCCAGTCTGCATTGGAAGGAGCGGGGTTCCTTTCCGGACGTAGAGTATTCCTATGCCTTTGGGTGCATAGAACTTGTGGCCGGAAAGGGACATTAGGTCCACGTTGAGTTCATCCACATTTAGGCTTAGGGCACCGGCAGCCTGTACGGCATCGGTGTGGAATGGTATGCCCTTCTTGCGGGCTATTTTGCCTATTTCGGCTATTGGCTCAATGGTTCCTACCTCGTTGTTAGCGTACATTATGGTGATTAGGATTGTATCATCCCTTATGGCTCTCCCCACATCATCGGGGTCTACCACACCGTACTTATCAACAGGGACGTAAGTGACCTCAAAGCCGAAGTATTTTTCAAGTTGTTCTACGGTATGGCCAACGGCGTGATGCTCAATTGGTGAGGTTATTATGTGGTTGCCTTTGCCTCTATGCCTTTGAGCGAAGGCTACACCTCTTATAGCCAGGTTATCACTTTCGGAGCCGCAGCTAGTGAAAATTATCTCCTCGGGTTTAGCGTGGAGGATTTCGGCTACTGTGCGGCGGGCTTCCTCAATTGCCTGGCGAGCTTCTCTCCCCAGACTATATATGCTGGAAGCGTTTCCAAATTTTTCGCTGAAATATGGAAGCATCGCTTCCATAACCCTTGGGTCCACTGGGGTTGTAGCTGCGTGGTCCATGTAAACGATGCGCTTCTTTTCACTCATCTTTAATCCCTCCTTTTGGGTTTATATAAGCTGGCTGAGATTCGGCAAATGCTTTTTCCAGGTAAGCCACCTTATCTTCCAAAGCCTCTATTCTCTGGAGCAATGCCTCCATTACTTGAGCCAGGGGGTCAGGAATGCGCTCGTGGTGTAGGTCAATGGGCTGGGGTTGACCGTTGATTTTGACCACCCTTCCTGGAACTCCGACCACAGTAGAGCCTGGCGGAACGGATTTTACCACTACCGAACCAGCTCCTATTCTGGAATTGTCTCCTATCTCCACAGGACCAAGGATTACAGCGTGCGCTCCTATGACCACGTTGTTCCCCACCGTAGGGTGCCTTTTGACTCTTTCGGTGGATACCCCTCCCAAGACAGCTCCCTGGTACATGGTCACATCATCCCCGATTTCGCTTGTTTCCCCTATCACTACCCCTGCTCCGTGGTCTATGAAGAAACGTCGCCCTATTTTAGCTCCGGGGTGGATTTCTATCCCTGTAAGGAAGCGGTTGAGGTGGGAGATGAAGCGGGGTAGGGTTACAAGACCTCGTTTCCAAAGGGCGTGTGCCAGGCGGTGCATCCAGATAGCATGGAGGCCTGGATAGCAAAGGAGTATTTCCAGGGTATTTCGGGCAGCGGGGTCCCTGGCGTAGATTGTAGCTATGTCTTCCTTAAGGGTGTGCAAGAGTTCACGGATTAATTTTAACATATCAACCTCCAATTTTTAAGGGCATACTGGTGGCATATTCTTGGAAAGTTCAGCGATGGTTACTTTGTCCAGGAGGGAGAAAAGAAGAGCTTGAGTCTTATCCCATAGTTCCCTTGTGTTGCAATCTTTCCATTGGGGGCAACAGCAAGCCTCATTTGCTACAAGGCAGAAGGTAGCTCCTTCGGGGCAGGGGAAGGTTAAACATTGGCCTTCCAAAGCCCTTAGCACATCCCCTACGGATATTTCCTCTGGGGGCTTAGCGAGTTTGTACCCTCCTTTCACTCCTCTGATGCTTTCCACAAGCCCCGCCTTTCTGAGGAGGGGGATTATTTGCTCAAGGTAAGGCAAAGGTAGCTTCCTGGCCCGAGCGATTTTAGCTAAGGACACAGGCCCTTCAGGGTACCATCTTGCCATTTCCACCACTGCTTTAAGGCCATAAAACTCCTTGCTTGAGAACCTCATCCTGAAAATCCGAGTTTTTACTCGGAAATTATTATACTTGGAGGCCAAGCACTTGTCAAATCCGCTGCCCCCTTTGGTGTGTCCCAATTTAGTGGGGTGTCTTCCCCTGGCTGGCCATGCTGCCAGGAATTAGCAACCTTGGGCTTTTGGCCAAGGGGTAGCATAAGCCAACCTTGGTTAAACCGGGGTTAGATGAGGCCCAACTTCATCTTAGGGGATGCGCCTCAAAACTGAAAACAAGGGGTAAATTGCCAACTTTTGCCGACCTGCCACCGAGTGGGGCCAAGAGCTTTGGCGGACCCATAGCAAACGAGGGTGGGCAAATGATGGTGTCCCTAATTTTGGCACATGCCCTGCTACTTTTTCAGCTTGCCCTTTGGAGGCTGTGGATATATAATTTAAACAAACAAGTGGGGGTGGTTGGGCCCCGGTGGGCCCCGCGGTCTTCAAAACCGTCGGTGGG
>CAYOIS010000030.1:14642-16141 GCA_964404055.1 uncultured Anaerolineae bacterium
AAGTGGGGGTGGTTGGGCCCCGGTGGGCCCCGCGGTCTTCAAAACCGTCGGTGGGTGTCAGAAAGACAGCCACGGTGGGTTCGACTCCCATCCATCCCCGTTTTTAAGGAGGCAATTTTGAGGCTGGTGGTAGCTATAACTGGTGCTTCCGGTGCCCCCTTGGCTTTGAGATTACTGGAGAACCTCTCGGAGCACGAAGTTCACCTCATAATCTCCAAAAGCGCTTGGCACGTGATAAAGCACGAGCTTGGGGAAGAAGTCGCTTTCCCTTGCTCTTTCTCTTACCAAGATGACGATTTCTCCGCCCCCATGGCCAGCTCTTCCTTCCTCTTTGATGCCATGGTCGTAATCCCTTGCTCCATGAAGACCCTTTCAGCCATTGCTCACGGCTATGCCGACAACCTAATCGCAAGAGCAGCAGAGAACGCCCTCAAGTTGGGAAAACCGCTTATCTTAGTCCCAAGGGAGACCCCTTTATCCTTAGTGGACATTGAGAATATGAAAAAAGCCAAGGAGGCTGGGGCGATAATCCTCCCGGCGATGGTGGCTTATTACCACAAGCCTCGCACTGTGGAGGAAATAACCGATTTCATCGTAGGGAAAGTTCTGGACGTCCTGGGGATTGAACATAAACTATATTCCCGCTGGGGTGAAATTAAGCCGCTGCCTTCCTGAACTTGATTAAGTAAGCCGTTAGCCCGGCCAGAGAGCAAGCCGAACCCACGAGCGTTGCTCCGATAGCCAGTTCCCTTTTGTGCCTTGAGACCCAATAAGCAAATGCTTGGAAAAGCGATGGCTTTGGCCTGAGAAATCTAAGCAACTTCTCTTGCAATCCGGGGGAAGGTTTCATGAGCCTGTAGATAAGGCTAAGCTCTTTTACAAGCTCAGCTAAATCCTTTATATCCCCAAGCTCTTCAGGGAAAAGGTTAAGCATTTCCCTGGCTCTTCTCTCGTTGCCCTCCAGGATTTCCTCCGTATAACGGTCCAGGAATTCGGCAAGCAGTTCTTCCATTTTCCTTCTCCTTTCCCACTTTCTTTAACACCTGAAGCCTCGGAATAGTTTCGGGGCGATGCAACCACTTAGCCTTCTGGGGGTTAAATTTCTTTGAAGCCAATCACCTTTAAGGAGGTAAGCCATGACCAAGGAAGAGATTTTCCAGAAAGTGAAGAAAATCATTGTAGAAGTCCTGGGGGTTCCGGAGGAGAAAGTGACCTTAGAAGCTCGCTTCCGTGATGACCTTGAGGCCGACTCGCTGGATTTAGTGGAATTAGTGATGGCTTTTGAAGAGGCCTTTGGGGGAACCATCTCTGATGAAGAGGCTCAGAAGATTGTCACGGTTGGCGATGCAGTGAATTACATCTACGAAAGGTTTGCCCACGCTTAAGGGTTTTTGGGAAGAAGCATGGCTGAACCTGGCCTATTGGAATTGGGGGTGTGTCCCAGAATTGTGGGAACGCCCCCATTTTCCCACCCTTTTAGCAGATAGGCTGCGAAAGTT